>JBBSIT010000400.1:0-4908 GCA_038231995.1 Acetobacterales bacterium
GATGGAGGCTCGCACCAGGACATCACCGTCCTGATGGGCCTGGTCGCCGTCCCCGTGCTTTCGCGATAAAGCTGCTCTACGCTCAGGCAAGCAGAGCATGATCGGACCGGTCATGCCCCAGGCAGCCCGGAGACACGCCATGTCCCACGCCCTGCGTATCTCATTGCTGCTCGGCGTCGCCACGGCCGCCCTGCTGCTCGCTCGCACGGCGCCTACCCGGCCCCGACGCACGATGCGGCCAGGGCAGGCGCACAAGATAGTGGTGATCGGCGCCGGATTCGGCGGGCTGGAGGCCGCGCGACGGCTGGGCCGGGTGCCGGGCGTCGATGTCACCCTGCTGGACCAACGCAACCACCACCTGTTCCAGCCGCTGCTCTATCAGGTTGCCACAGCGGCCCTGTCGCAGGACGACATCGCCTCCCCGGTCCGGGGCATCCTCGCCGCGGAGAGCGGGGTCGAGGTGCTGATGGAGGAGGTGACCGGCATCGACACGCGCGCGCGCCAGGTCGTGTGCCATGCGCGCCGCGTGCCGTACGACACGCTGGTGATCGCCACCGGATCGCAGCCGAGCTACTTTGGCCACGACGCCTGGCAAGAGGCGGCGCCGAGCTTGAAGGACCTAGATGACGCCCTGACCCTGCGACAGCGCATCCTGAGCGCCTTCGAGCAGGCCGCGGTGGCCGAGCACGATGCCCCCGAGCGCGACCGCCTGCTAACCTTCGTGCTCGTCGGCGGCGGGCCGACCGGCGTCGAGATGGCGGGCTCGATCGCGGAGCTGGCGCACGACATGCTGTCGCATGACTTCCACGGCATCGGCGGGATGCGGGCACGCGTAGTCATCATCGAAGCCGGCCCCAGCGTCCTCGGGCATTTCGCGCCCGACCTCTCGGCGCGGGCGGCAGACGACCTGCGAGGCTTGGGAATAGAGATACGCACCGGAACCGAGGTGACGGACATCCAGCCCGGCACGGTCCACCTGGGCGCCGAGACGATCCCGGCCGGGACGATCATCTGGACCGCGGGCGTCACCGCCACCCCGGTCGCGCAATGGCTGGGGGTGAAGCCGGCTCATGGCGGCCGAGTGCGGGTGAACGCCGACCTGCGCGTGCCAGGCCACCCCGGCATCTACGTGATCGGCGACGCGGCGCTGGCGTTCGGCACGGACGGCAAGCCGCTGCCGGGGCTGGCGCCCGTGGCCAAGCAGCAGGGCCGCTACGTCGCCGGCGCCATCCGCCGGCGCCTGCGCGGCCGGACGCGTCCGCGCCCGTTCGGCTACCGGGATTACGGCACGCTGGCCACCATCGGCCGGAACAAGGCAGTGGCGGAGTTCGGCCCGATCCACATCAGCGGCTTCGCGGCCTGGGTCGCTTGGGCGGTGGCCCACATCTTCTTCCTGATCGGCTTCCGCAACCGCGTCCTGGTGAGCGCGCAATGGCTGATCTCGTACGTGACGCACCGGCGAGGCGGGCGCGTCATCGTGCCGCAGGCCCCCTCGATCCGGCCACGGACGGGGTGAGCCGCACCACCGGCGCCTCTCTGGTGGTCTGACGCGGGGGGCGATCTGGATGGATTGGTTTGATCGGCGCTTCTTCTTGGAACTGATCCGCCACGGGATCCTCTCGGCCGCGGCCCAGCACCTGCACGTGACGCAATCGACGGTGGGGCGCCAGTTGCACTCGCTCGAGACGAAGCTCGGGGTGCGCCTGGTGCACCGGATCAACGGCAACTACGTCCTCACAGCTCGACGGCATCGCCGAAACCTTCAAGCACCATGCGAAATCATTGGACCCGTGTCCGGCGCATTACGCGTGAAAGCTGCGGGCAGGGACCAGGTCTTTGGTCCCGGCGTGCGACGTTGCAACTCTGACTCGGCGGGGAGAGGACGCACTATGGCAAGCCTTCCTCACGACAGCGCCCGCACGACGCCGCGTGTTCGATCCGAGCTCCGAGCAGCGAAAGAGAGCACCTGGTTCGTCGTGGCCCGCTATGGCCTGAACCCCAGGACGGTCAGGGCATCCGGGCGGAGCTGGATGCGGGCGTAATCGCGCTTCAGGGTCTTCACGAATGCCTCGCTGACGCCGTTGCTTTCCGGATTTCGGACCAGGGTGAAGCAGGGCACGAGACCGAGGGCGAACTGCATAGTCCTACGTGTCGTCATCCTGCACAGATCAAATCGTCGCTATTCATAGTTGCTTTCTCACCCGCCGCCAGTAGATATCCCCCCAGTATCGGCTCGAATATTTGCATTTTCAACCCACCGGTCCGGCGCATCACCGTCTTGCATCAAGCTTTAGCCGCGGTCCTTCCAAACAGTCCTGGCCTACAAGCCCTTCAATCCCGCCTCAGTTCCACTCGGTACCGACACCGTGGTGTTCCATACACGCCGGCTCCCTGCCCGCCCTCGATCCGCCCCTCGAACACCTGAGAGAACGGTCGCCGGTCCGCCCCAGCCGTCTCTCGCCCGGCTCGCACGGCGCCGTCCGCGCTCACCTCTCCCTCCAGCACCAACGCTCCCTCGTCCGGCACGAACATCGCTCGCCCGCTCCTCACGTGCAGCGTCGCACGCCCCTCCTGACACATTGCTGACGGCGCCTCGGGCATCATTCGTCCCGCATACCGCCCATCTATGCCCCCGCATCCCGCCAGCACAGCCGCGATCCCAAGCCACCTCAACCGCACCACACCCTCCAGTTCCCAGGAACTCGCCCATTTCAGCCACGTTGCCCCGCCATGTCCACAGTCACCCGCGTGCATCACTCGGGTTTCGGCGCCATGCAGCCTTACGGCGGTGCTCTGTTCGATGGCCAGACTCCCGGCCTTGCTCCTGCGGAACTCGCCTGCCACTGCCTGCTGCTCGAGACTGACGCCGGTCTCGTTTTGATTGATACCGGCACCACCTCCCAGAACCCGGCCGAGGCCGCCCGCCGCCACAGCCCGATCTTCCTTACTATCGACCGGCTCCGTCTCGACCCCGCCGAATCCGCCGTCGCCCAGATCAGTGCCCTCGGCCACGACCCGGCCAAAGTCGCCAACATCATCATGACCCATCTCGACTTCGACCATGCCGCCGGTCTCGCCGACCTGCCCACAGCTCGAGTCCATCTCTCCAGCCTCGAAGCCGCTGCCGCTCGCATGCGTGATACCCCCAAGGCGCAGCACCGCTATCGGCCAACCCAGTGGGGCAGCCAGGACCGCTGGAAGACGTACGGCCAGTTCAATCAGGGCTGGCACGGACTGCGCGCTTCTGAACTGGAAGGCCTCGGCCCCGACATCCTTCTGGTTCCGCTTCCCGGCCATACCGAGGGCCATTGCGGCGTTGCGGTTCGCACCGGGGCCGGTTGACTGCTTCATGCCGCCGATGCCATCTTCCATCATCGCGAGCTGGCCGCCCTCCCGTCCATGCCCACCGCAGCTCGCGCCTATCAGTGGCTCATGCAGACCAGCCAACGCCAACGCCGTCGCAGCCTCGCCCAGCTTCGCGTCTTGCACGCGAACCACCCAGAAATCCGCATGATCTGCACTCACGATCCGAGCCTTCTGTCCGCGGCCTGATCCATCAATGCTACCTCCAGGTGCCAATTAGCCGAGCCTGGAGGGCAACTTGGCCATCCTGTAATCGGTCCATCAGCTGGCCAGCACGCGCGGACGTGTAGTAGCAAGCGGAACAGCGTCTCGTTCAGGCGCTCGTCGCGAGAGCACCTGTTCAGGCTCTTGATGAAGATATTCCGCACCAGCCTGGTTCTCTGGTCCAGTCTCGGCAGACTGCTCGTAAGACGCCAAGCTGCGAAACATCTTGAAAATGCAGGCGTGACTGGAGACGCCGAGGAAGAGCTTGACGCAGCCGCGCTGCTCGGCGTGGCTGGGTTTGGGATCGCGCTGCCTGCACGAGTCTGGGCGTTGCTGCTGGCGGCGTGGCGCGAACTTCTGGATGTGCGCCTGGCCGAGATGCTGGATGGCTGCGCTCGCTGGTCCGGCATCGGGCGCGCTACCCGCGCACAGGTCTATGAGCCTCGTGTGGATAAGTCGCTTGGCACAAGAGTGATTGACGTATGCCGCCGTGATAGCCCGCAGGGCTAAAGAAAAAATTCCTCAGAACAAGAAAAACCCTTGCTCAACCGCCCCAGGAAACCCCATCACTCCGGGCATGATGGAGCTACGCGCGCACACAGCCGCAATGCTCTCGAAAGCCCCAGAATGACCCCGCAAAGGCCTACCCCTCTCGATATCCTTCTCGCGGCAATGCACGCCCGCTGGGACGTGGGCAACCACGACGCTGCCGTCTCCCATGCGGCCAAGGCTGCCCCCTATGTCCACCCTCGCGCGCCCGCCGTCCCACATCAGCAGGATCTGCGCCACATCCCAGATGAACAGCTCGACCTCCTCTGCGGCGTTATCTCCCGCGCACCAGGAAAGGGCGGCCCGGCACGCCATCCGCACCAGCCTGCTAGCTTGGAGTAGCTTAGCCCTCGCCCCCCAAGGCCTCCACCCCGCCCCTCATCACCACCGTATCATCGCCGAGCTCGAGGCCCGCCACGCCGGCGATACTGACCGTCTCATGCTCCTCCTCCCCCCAGGTTCGGCGAAGAGCACCTATGCCAGCCTGCTCTTCCCCCCCCTGGTGGCTCGCCGCCAACCCGGCCCACCACGTCATCACCGCCTCTCACACTGCCAGCCTCGCCCACCACTTCGGCCGCGGTGTCCGTGCCCTTGTTGCCGAGCACGCCGCTCGCCTCGGCTACGCCCTGAGTCCCCAGTCCCATGCCGCGCATCGCTTCAGCACCTCCGCCTGTCAATCAGCGTCCGATCGGGGCTCATCCGCAGGCTCGGTGCAGGTCGTTGTCATGCGGCACGGACCAGGCGTGCCCTGAGCAGGTCGAGCTTTGCTCGCCCATAGCCTTGGCGTTTAAC
>JBBSIT010000401.1:0-4908 GCA_038231995.1 Acetobacterales bacterium
GGCGCCTTCCCGCCGCCGGTCCACGCCGGCGGCGTCCGGGCCCGCCACCCGCCGCAGCCCACGCCACAGCAGCCCGGCGGCGAGCAGGAACACGAGCACCGCGAGCCCCAGCCGCGGCCAGGGCGGCAGCAGGCCCGGCAGGTCGAGCAGCGCCGCCGCCGCGTAGGCGCCGAGCACGCCGAGCGCGGGCCAGATCGCGACCCACAACCGCTCGAACCACAGCGCCGCCTTGGCGAGCGCCCGCTTCCGCGTCAGCACGCGCGCGGCGATCATGCCAGCCACTCCGGGATGCGCTCGTCGGCCCACAGCGCCTCGACTGGCTGGCGAGCGCGGATCACGGACCAGTGCCCGCCGTCGATCATCACCTCGGCGGCCAGCGGACGCGCGTTGTAGGTGGAACTCATGACGGCACCATACGCGCCGGCGTCGAGGATCGCCACGCGCGCGTTAGGGGCGAGCGACGGGAAGGCACGTCCCCGCGCGAACGTATCCCCGGTCTCGCACACGGGACCGACGATATCGGCGGGCGCCGTAGGCTGCACGGCATCGGCCGCCGAGACGGGCACGATGCCGTGCCAGGCGTCGTACATCGCCGGGCGCGCCAGGTCGTTCATCGCGGCGTCCAGCACGACGAAGCGGCGCTCGCCCGTGCGCTTGGTCAGCACGACGGAGGCGAGCAGCAGTCCCGCCGAGCCGACCAGCCAGCGGCCGGGCTCGACGGCCAGTTGCAGGTCCATGCCGCCCAGGGCCGCCTTGATCGCCCCGGCGAGTGCGGCCGGGGAGGGTGCGGGTTCGTCGCGGTAGGGGATGCCGAGCCCGCCGCCGCAATCGACCATGCGGACCGTCTGCCCGGCCGTGCGCAAGGCGCGCACCATCTCGGCGGCGCGCGCGTAGGCTTTGCTGTAGGGCGCCATGGACAGGATCTGGCTGCCGATGTGCAGCGCGAGGCCGACCGGCTCGATGCCGGGCAACCCGGCGGCACGGGCATACAGCGCCGGCGCGTCGGCATAGGCGATGCCGAACTTGTTGTCGGCGCGGCCGGTGGTGATCTTGGCGTGGGTGCCGGCGTCCACGTCCGGGTTGATGCGCAGCGCCACCCGAGCGGTGCGGCCCGTGCCGGACGCGAGCGCGGAGAGGGTCGCCAGCTCCTCCGCGCTCTCCACGTTAATCTGGCCCACGCCCTCGTCGAGCGCGAGACGCAGGTCCGCCTCCGTCTTGCCCACGCCGGAGAACACGATGGCGCCGGCCGCGATGCCCGCGACCCGGGCGCGCCGCAGCTCGCCCGCGCTCACCACGTCCGCGCCCGCGCCGCCGGCTGCGACCAGCCGCAAAACGGCGAGATGATCGTTGGCCTTCACGGCGTAATGCACGCGCACGGGCAGCCCGGCGTCGTCCAGCGCCCGCCGCAGCGCCGCGAGCCGCGTGCGGATGCTGCCGGCGGAGATCGCCCAGGTCGGCGTGCCCACCGCGTCGGCGACGGCGTTGAGCGGCACGCCCTCCATCAGCAGCCCGTCCATGGCGTGCATCGAAAGGTGCGGCCGGGCCGCGATCAGCTCGGCGGTGGTGGGGTCGGACACATCGGGGGAGAGCAGGGCGGATGCGGCCGCAGTCATCGCCCGGTTGCCGACCTGCTACTCGCCGTCATGGCGCGCTTTCGCGAGTTCCTCAGCCGTCGTCTGTCCCTCGCGCAGAACCCACCATCCTTTAGTGACGGTCTGCATCGGCGGGGGCAGGGGAAGCAATCGACGGCGCCGCTCCGTTTGATCCTGCTGCGCCGCTGCTTCGTCCAACGTCGGCTGGCGCTGGGATGGGTTGGCCTGGTCCATGCCCGTCTCCGCTGATGGGGCCTCTCTGACTATAATAAGTGAGGCTGGTTGATACCAGGACAAGCGTCGTCAGGACGGAACATATAGTCATCAAGCCAGCGATCGACCGGCTCCGTTCCCTGGTCTTGTTGATCTTGCGATTATGGGCCGTAGCCTCGGCGTATTGCCGCGCCAGGCTGGTCTTCAAGGTCACGACCGCACTGAACCGGTCATCCAGCCCTTGATTGACCGGGTCCTGCTCCTCCCGGATGAGGCGTTCAGCATAGTCCAGGAGCGAGACCTCTGCTGCGATATAGGTGAATTCGGCCGGATAAACGGAGGCCGCGAGAAGCAGGAGCGCGATCAAAGAGAACAGCCCGGACAAGATCAAGAGCAGCAAGGACAACCAGCCCGTCCAAGTTTGAAGCGATGGAAGCCGGTCCACGATCTGGAACAATGCTGTGAGTTCCAGTGCGAGCGTCGCAGTGAAGAAGGGAAGCGATCTCCAAACGTTCTCTTCCTGGTCGATCTCCCTTCGATAGGTGTCAGAAAGGGCTTTCTCGATGTGCGTGAGCGCCGGCGGCTCCATTCCGTTTCCCATCGATCAGAGCTACCGCGTAGGATAAACTCGCGGATAGGTGATCTCGTTTGCCGGGCCGGGTACGCTGGGTGCGCCCCGCTTGCCGCATGAGGCAAGTGTCACCAGCGCCAGCGCAAGCAGCAGCGCCCTCATCGCAGCGCCGCCTGCCAGCCCGCGGCCTGCTCGGCCACGAGCGCCGGCGCCGTGCCGCCGAGGCTGGTCCGGCTCGCGACCGAGGCATCCACGGTCAGCACGCCGAACACATCCGCGGTGATGCCGGGCTCCTCGGCCTGCATCTCGGCCGACGTGAGGTCCACCAGCGCCACGCCGCGCGCCTCCGCCCGCGCCACCAGCCGGCCCGTCACGTGATGCGCCGTGCGGAACGGCACGCGCAGCACCCGCACCAGCCAGTCCGCGAGGTCCGTCGCCGTGGCGAAGCCCGAGCCAGCCATGGCGCGCATCCGGGCGAGGTCCGGCGTCATGTCGCGCACCATGCCGCCCACTGCCGCCAGCGATAGGGCGAGCGCGTCGGCCGCGTCGAACACCGGCTCCTTGTCCTCCTGCATGTCCTTGGCGTAGGCGAGCGGCAACCCCTTCATGACAGTCAGCAACGCCACCAGCGACCCGGTGACCCGGCCGGTCTTGGCTCGCGCCAGCTCCGCCGCATCCGGGTTGCGCTTCTGCGGCATGATCGAGCTGCCGGTGGTGAACGCGTCGCTCAGCCGGATGAACCCGAACGGCGCGCTGCACCAGATGATGACCTCCTCGGCGAAGCGCGACAGGTGCATCGCGCAGATCGCCGCAGCGCCCAGGAACTCGATCGCGAAGTCCCGGTCCGACACGGCGTCGAGCGAGTTGGCCGTGGGCCGGTCGAAGCCGAGCGCTTCCGCCGTCATCGCGCGGTCGATCGGGAAGCTGGTGCCAGCCAATGCCGCCGAGCCGAGCGGGCACTCGTTCAGCCGGCGCCGGCAATCGGCCAGCCGCCCGCGGTCGCGCGCGAGCATCTCGACATAGGCCAGCAGATGGTGCCCGAACGTCACGGGCTGCGCCGTCTGCAGGTGGGTGAAACCCGGCATCGGGTCGCCGGCATGTTCCGCGGCGCGGTCGGCCAATGCGCGCATCACGTCCGCGACCTGCGCGTCCAGCCCGTCGATCGCGTCGCGCACCCAGAGGCGGAAATCGGTCGCCACCTGGTCGTTGCGGCTGCGCGCGGTGTGCAGCCGCTTGCCCGCCTCGCCGACGCGCTCGATCAGGCGCGCCTCGATGTTCATGTGGATGTCCTCGAGCGCGTCCGTGAACGGGAAGCGCCCGGCCTCGATCTCGGCGGCGATCCCTTCCAGCCCGCCGCGGATCACGGTTTCGTCCTCCGGGGGCAGCACGCCTGCGCGGGCCAGCATGGCGGCGTGCGCCAGGCTGCCGCTTATGTCCTGCCGCCACATCTTGCGGTCGAAGCCGATCGAGGTGTTTATCTCCTGCATGATGGCTGACGGACCCGCCGCGAACCGGCCGCCCCACTGGACGTTGGCAGGCTCGTTTCTCAAGTCAGGCTGATCGTTCAACGGGGGCACCATGAGTTCATTCACGCGCCGCACCTTGCTGGCGGCGGCCGGAACCCTACCGGCGGCGGCCGTCCTGCGCAAACCTGCGGCCGCCGCACCGGGGATGATCGACCTGTCCAAGCAGCGCCCAGCGCCGCAGGGCAAGCCGGTGCCGGCGTTCGGCTTCACCCTGGCGGACGGCACCGCGCGCACGCTCGCGGATTACGCCGGGCAGGGCGTCGTGCTGAACCTGTGGGCGACCTGGTGCGCGCCCTGCGTCGCCGAGATGCCGGCGCTGGACGAGCTCTCCCGCAATGTCGCGTCCGACCGCATCGCCGTGCTGGCGCTCTCGTCGGACCGCGGCGGCGCGCCGGTCGTGGAGCGGTTCTATCGGGAGCACGGCATCGGCAGCCTCGCCGTGCTGCTCGACCCGCGCGGTGAGGCCACTCGTGCGCTCGGGGCGCGGGGCCTGCCGACGACGCTCGTGCTGGACCGCAGCGGCGCCGAGCGCGCCCGTCTGGAGGGTGCTGCCGACTGGGCGAGCCCCGGCGCCATCGAGCTGATCCGCCGCGCGATGGGCTGACCCTTCGTTATTGCGATCAGCTTTGCCTGCCAGACCGAATACGGTCTGGCCGGCGCTGATCTAGGCGTCCAGGCTGCCCGGCGCGCGGTGGCCGATCATGGACAGCAGCTCGCGGCGGGTGTCGGGGTTGTCGCGGAACACGCCGGTAAGGCGGCTGGTGACCATGCTGACGCCGGGCTTGTGCACGCCGCGGGTCGTCATGCACTGGTGCGAGGCCTCGATGATGACGCCGACGCCGCGGGGCTGCAGCACCGCGTCGATGCTGTCGGCGATCTGCACGGTCAGCCGCTCCTGGATCTGCAGCCGCTTGGCGTAGGCATCCACCACGCGGGCCAGCTTGCTGATCCCCACCACCCGGTGCGCAGGCATGTAGGCGACGTGGCACCGGCCGATGATGGGCAC
>JBBSIT010000402.1:0-4904 GCA_038231995.1 Acetobacterales bacterium
CGACAGCATGCCACCCCCGACGTGGCAACGATCCCGCACGCCCGCACAACCATCACGCGAGAAACGCCTGTCTCTGCCCGGGGTCGCTCCGGGCTGATGAATAATGGCGGCTAGCTCCCCTCCTTTCCCATCCGCCGCGTGCTCTGTGCCCGTTCGACCGAACTCGCCTTGCGTCGCTCGTCGCGCAGCGCCTCGAGGGTCGGCTGCCACCAGCCTCGCGCCAGCTCCGGCGCGCCCGGGTGCCGACGCGAAGGCCAGGCTTTCACGAGCTCGGCGTGAGTCGGCTTGCGCCAACTCGCCCACACGAGCGTGACATCGACGGCCGAGACATCGGGATAGTAGCGGTTGGTGATGGCCTCCTCGGCAAGCTCGCCGGTGACCTCCGTGAAGATGACGGCGCCCTGGTGCGTCATCAGGACGCGGTCCATCGGCGGCAACGCCTCGGCCGGAACCGGATAGCGGCGCCGGCGCCTCTCGCTGGCACGGGCAGCCGTCTCATCCTGCTCCGGAGACCCCTTGCGGGCCTGCCGTCTCTTCTGCCGCTCCTCGGGTTCGGCTCGCTGTGCGGCGGCCTTGATGGCGGGCCAACGCCGTCGGAGCTCCTCCCAGGATCGGAACGGAACCCGCCACGCCTTCATGTCTCCGTCCCACCACGCCCACGGCACAGCCCGCAGTTCGGCAAGTACAGCTTTGGAATAGGGCGTCCGTACCCGAAGATCGTCCGCCAACTCGAGGTAGCGGCTCTCGACCGGCTGGAAGGAGAAGGCGTCTCTCCCGCGTTCATCGGCGTAGGCGAGCACGCCCGGCAATTCTCGCCCGAGCCAGCGATTCAGCCGCCGCTCGGCCGTTGTCCCCGGGACGAACCATGCCCGTAAGTCGTCTCGCCAACGCGCGCGCGGAAAGGCGGATCGAAAGCGCTCGACGGTGAGCCGGTCATACGGAAAGGCCGCCGTCGCTCCGGGCCTTCCCTCGCCTGGATCCTGAGCTGCCGTGCTGAAATCGGGTTTCTCGGTCGCCACGGGCTGGCTTGCCACTTCCTGAGATGCAGAACGCCGGAGGCGGAACACCGTTCAATCTGGTTCTGCCGCGTGCTCTGGCCACCCGCGCCTCGGACGCCGAAACCCGGTTCTTGTCTGATGTGGGCGAACTTCGCTAGCAGAGCCACCAAGTGGCTTCCGCGCGCGTCGGCTGACACGGCCTCCCTGCAGAGGCCTCCGCCACCTCACTAATCGCCCTGTGCCAACACTATGCCGGGGCGTACACGGATGAAGGCGAACTGGCCGTCCTGGTTGACGTCCCGCCAAGCGCGGCCATGGGCGTGCTACCCTGGGTTCCACCGTCGCCGTGACCAACACGGCGCCGTCGAAGGGAGAAACCGTCCAATGACACTGGATCACGTCCGGCGTGCGCCCGGGTGCCTGCGCGCCCCGATGCTCACGCTCGCCCTGTCTGCCGTCCTCGCGTCGCCGCTCGCGGCGCAGGATGCTGCCAAGGCTCAGAACGACCTGGCCACCGCCCAGACCGCGGCGAACAGCCAGTCCGGTCCGCGCCAGGCGCCGGCGCGCAGCTTCCCGGTGCCGAAGGAGGATGTCAGCCCGCAGGAGCAGGCCGTCATCGCCAATCCCTATGTCGGATACTGGAACGCAGATCCGAAGGATGCCGCGGAGTGGAAGGACTTCGTGGCGAAGGCGGCCGCCCCCGTCCTGGCCGCCCTGCCCGCGATGCGCGAGAAGCTCGGCGTCACGTCCGAGCCGGTCACGATCGCGGGCGTGAAGGCCTTCATCGTGCAGCCGCGCGTCGTTCCGGCCGCCAACCGCGACCGCCTGCTGCTGCATGTCCATGGCGGCGGCTACGTGCTCAGCCCCGGCGAGGCCGGCACGCGCGAGGCGGTGCTGATGGCGGCCTATGGCGCTTCCGCGTCGTCTCGGTGGACTACCGCATGCCGCCTGACGCTCCCTACCCCGCCGCCATGGACGACGCGATGGCGGTGTATCGCGAGCTCATCAAGACGACCGATCCGAAGCGCATGGCGATCTTCGGCACCTCCACGGGCGGCGGCATGACCTTGGCCATGGTGCTGCGCGCCAAGGACGAGAACCTGCCCCTGCCGGCGGCGATCGCGCCGGGCACGCCTTGGGCGGATTTGGCCGAGAAGGGCGACACCTACTTCACCCACGAGTTCGTGGACAACGTGCTCGTGTCCTGGAAAGGCTGGCTCGGCCGCGCGGCACTTCTTTACGCGAACGGCCGCGACCTGCGCGATCCGCAGCTCTCGCCGATCTACGGCGACTTCACGAACTTCCCGCCGACCATCCTCACCTCCGGCACCCGCGACCTGTTCTTGTCCAACACCGTGCGCGTGCACCGCAAGCTGCGGCAGGCCGGGGTGGAGGCGGTGCTGCAGGTCTTCGAGGGCCAATCCCATGCGCAATACTACGCCGACCCATTCGGGCCGGAGACCATCGACTACCACGGGGAGGTGGCGCGCTTCTTCGACGCGCACCTGGCGCAATAGGCCTTTGACCACGAGAGAGTCCTGGGTGGTTGCTTGGGCTATGCTCGCGATCAACCGATGTCCACACCATCACAACCCTGTCCTGAACACCTCTCCCAGAACGGAGTGGTCTGCTCCGTCGCGCGATGTCCGCCATGCCGTTGACGCCTCCCCGGCGGCATGGTCCCGTTGCGCCATGCGGTCGAACCCTGCCAGCGTGATCCTGATCGCCTCGCCGCTGGAGGACGAGCATGTGGCCCAGCTGCGGACCCTGGCGCCGGACCAACTGCGCGTGCTGCACGACCCGGCGTTGCTGCCGCCCATCCGCTACGTGGCGGACCACAAGGGCGCGCCGTTCCAGCGCACGCCGGAGCAGCAGGCGGCCTGGCAGGCGCTGCTGGCCCAGGCCACCATCCTGTGGGACCTGCCCGCCGCTGCCGACCTGCCCTACCTTAGCGGGCTGCGCTGGGTGCAGGCGACCAGCACCGGCGTCGGCCCCGCCGTGGCGCGGCTGGGGCTGGCCGAACGCGGCGTGCTGGTCACCACCGCGCGCGGCGTTCACGCCGGGCCGCTGGCGGAATGGGTATTCATGGCCCTGCTGTCGCACGTGCGCGGCCTGGACCACCTGCGGGCCGAGCAGCGGGCGCACCAATGGGAGCGCTTCTGCGGCGACGACCTGGCCGGCCGCACCCTCGTGCTGCTCGGCGCCGGCGACCTCGCGCGCGGCTGCGCCCGCGTGGCCCGCGCGCTGGACATGCGGGTGGTCGCGGTCGCGCGCGATCCCGGACGTGGGCGCGCCCACGCAACGCTGTTCGACGCCGTGCGGCCCGCCTCCGAGCTGCACGCGGCGCTGGCCGAGGCCGACGCGGTGGTGGTCACGCTGCCGCACACGCCGGAGACCGAGCGCATGTTCGACGCCGCCGCCTTCGCCGCCCTGCGGCCCGGCGCCCTGTTCGTGAACATCGGCCGCGGCCAGGTGGTGGACCAGGCGGCGCTGGTCGCCGCCCTGCAGGATGGCCGGGTCGGCTTCGCAGCGCTCGACGTGGCCGACCCGGAGCCGCTGCCGCCGGACAGCCCGCTCTGGGACATGCCGAACGTGCTAATCAGCCCCCATTCCGCCAGCACCGTCCGACGGGAGAACGCGCGCATTGCCGACATCTTCCGCCACAACCTGGCCTGCTGGCTCGACGGCCGCCACGCCGACATGCGCAACGTGCTCGACACTGAGCTGATGTACTGAACCGGGAGGACACACCATGCGTCTGCTGCCCCTGATCCTGCTGCTGGCCGCCGCCGCGCTGCCGGCACGCGCCGCCGAGCTGGCCGGCGAGATCGTGCTGATGGGCTACCCCGGCGCGTTCCAGGACAACTACACCAATGCGGTCATCGAGCCGTTCCAGCAGCTTCACCCCGGGGTGAAGATCACCTACGCCGCCGCCGGCAACTCCGCCCAGATGCTGGGGCAGCTGCGCGCGCAGCGCGGCAGCCCGCAGGTGGACGTGGCGATCATAGACTTCTCGCTGTCCCGCATCGGCAACGCCGAGGGGCTGTTCTCTCCGCTGGACCGCGCGACGGTGCCGAACCTCGCCGACATCTACGACGAGGCTCGGATGGGCGGCGAACCCGGCCGCGAGTGGGGACCGGGCATCACGTTCGACAACCTGGTCATGCTCTACAGCAGCACGCGGCCGGCGCCGCCCACGGGAGTCGCGGACCTGATGGACCCCGCCAACAAGGGACAGGTCGTGTTCTCCCCCGCGCCGAACGTGATCGGCATCTCGCTGCAGATCCTGGTCGCGAAGTATCTCGGGCTGGACTACCACGCGCCGATCGACCCGGTGATCGCCGCTCTGGTCCGGATCGCGCCGCAGGTGCAGACCTGGCAGGCCACGCCGGACAACTACACCCTGATCATCAACGGCGCGGCCGGGCTGGGCGTCGGCTGGACTGCCCGCGCGCAGTTCTATGCCGACCGCTCCGGCGGCAAGCTGCGCAGCAAGCCGTTCGCCGAGGGCAGCATCCTCGACATGGACACCGTCAACCTGGTGGCCGGCGCGCACAACCCGGATGCCGCCCGCGCCTTCATCGACTACGCGCTGAGCGCCGAGCCGCAGGTGCGCATGGCGCAGGCGATGTACTACGGGCCCACCAACCGCCACGCCGTGCTGGCGCCCGAGCTGCTGGCCCGCACCAGCACCGCGCCCGACACGCTCGCCCGCATGGTACCCGTCGATTGGGGCTACGTCTCATCCGTGCAGGATGCCTGGAGCGCGCGCTGGCGGCGCGAGGTGATCCCGGCCCAATAGACGCGCGGGTGACGGAGCACCTCGCGCTCGTCGGCCTGTCCAAGCGGTTCGGCACGGATGGGGCGGCGGTGCGGGACGTGGGCCTGTCCGTCCCGCGCGGCGCC
>JBBSIT010000403.1:0-4896 GCA_038231995.1 Acetobacterales bacterium
GAAGAGGTGATCGCCGCCCGCTGGATCGACGCGCAGGGCGGTTTTCGCGCGAGCCATTTCCTCGACGGGTTCGGCCATGCTGGAGGAAAGTTCCGCTTCGCGCCGGACTGGGCCGCCATCGGCCCGCATCACGCAGGGATGCCCGAGTTGCCGGACCACTGGGCGGCAACGGACGAGGCGGCGGCCGACCGGCCGTTCCGGTTGGTGGCTGCGCCGGCGCGGCAGTTCCTCAACACAACGTTCACCGAGACGCCGGGCTCCCGCCGCCGCGAGGGCCGGCCGACTGCGTTGCTGCACCGGGAGGATGCGGCCCGGCTTGGGGTGGTTGAGGGCGACCGGTTGCGGCTGGGCAATTCGCGCGGCGAGGTCGTGGTGCATGTGCGCATCGTGGAGGGGCAGCAGGTCGGGGTGATCGTGGTCGA
The DNA here is from genome assembly GCA_038231995.1 of Acetobacterales bacterium. GTDB lineage: Bacteria > Pseudomonadota > Alphaproteobacteria > Acetobacterales > Acetobacteraceae > JBBSIT01. The sequence goes on from JBBSIT010000403.1 coordinate 423, forward strand.
GAGCGTGTGGCCCAACGCGGACTTCGAGGGTGGCGTGGGGATCAACGCGCTGACGAGCGATCAGCCTGCGGCGCCCGCAGGTGGGGCGGTGTTCCACGATACGGCGGTCTGGGCTCGGGCCGAGGTGGCGAGCGTGGCGTTGCCGGTGGCGGCGGAGTAGTGCGGCCGCTTGGCGGATGCCTCACGCTGGTGCCGCTGGCCTCCCCCGGACCAAAAGCTCTCTACAGGCTTTAAAAGCGGAGAGCGCGCACCGGGGTTCCAGAACTCCGGTGCGCGACGCGTTATCTATGAAAGGTGGATTCCGTTGGATGCGGGTTCGGCCTAATGTGTCGGTGGAGGGCTCAGCAAACTGGTATGGCGCAGGCCGTGCAAATCAACCCCAGGATGCTGTCCTGGGCACGTGAAACCGCAGGGCTGTCCCTTGTGGAAGCCGCGGAGAAGCTCGGCCTGAGGGATACCACCAAGGCCAGTGCCTCCGAAAAGCTCCGCGCCTTGGAAGCGGGCGAGCGCGCACCCAGCGAAGCCCAGCTCCAGAAGATCGCGGGCGTCTATCGCCGCCCCCTGATCTCCTTCTATCTGCCCGAGCCGCCGCAGCGGGGAGAGCGCGGCGAGGACTTTCGCACTGTCACCAGCAGGGTGTCGCAGCGCGACAACGGTCTTCTCGATGCTCTCATGAGGGATGTCCGCGCGCGGCAGCAGATGCTGCGCGAGGTGCTTGTTGACGAGGACGAGGCCATGCCTCTGCCCTTCGTCGCGTCAGCAAGGATAGAACATGGTGCCGAAGCAGTCGTAGCCGCCATCAGGAATACGCTCGGGATCACCAAAGAGCATCAGAAGCTCGCTAAGGGACCGGCTGGGCTTTTCGCGCTGCTCCGGACAGCCGCTGAGCGGATCGGCGTCTACGTTTTATTACTTGGCGATGTGGGCTCGCATCACTCCGACATTAGCGAGAACGTATTTCGCGGGTTCGCGCTTGCGGACGACGTTGCCCCCTTCGTCGTGATCAATGACAACGACGCTGTAGCGGCGCGCGCGTTCACCCTCATGCACGAACTGGCCCATATCTGGATGGGCGCAAGCGGCGTAAGTGGGCCGCTACGCTGGCTGTCAGAGAGCGCAGTCGAGCGCTTCTGCAACGACGTGGCAGGCGAGTTCCTTCTGCCGCGTGAGGCAGTCATGGACATCACCGAACTGGCGCAAGCTGGCGTCCAGGTCGTACTGGGCACGACAGAACGGCTCGCCGAGGCGTGGAACGTCAGCCAGGGAGTAGCTACCTACCGCTTGGTCAGCGACCGCCGGATCGGGGCCGAGGTCGCCACGTCGCTGTTCGAGATATTTGCCGACCGTTGGCGAAACGAGAAACAGCGTTCTAAGGATACCAGGGGCAACACCGAGAGTGGCCCATCGTATTACGTTGTGCGCCGCCACCGGCTCGGGGCGGCCTTGCTCGGCGTCGTGCGCCGGGCAATGCAGGGCGAGGCCCTCACGCACACTAAGGCCGCCAAAATTTTAGGCGTGAGCCCGTCGTCGGTCGATCAGTTGCTTCAAGAGCGATTTCGCGCGGCATGACCTCACCGGCATGACGCTCCATCTGCTCGACGCCAACGTCCTAATCCGGGCACACGAGGACTATTACCCGATCGACAGAATCCCCCAGTTCTGGGCGTGGCTGTTGGAGATGGCTGAAGCCAGCACCATCAAGGTGCCAGTCCAGATTTACAACGAGGTAGCTCCGTCACGCGGCCTGCTCGCAGATTGGCTCCGCCAATCGCACGTAAAGGATTCGCTTATCCTCAACGAACCCGCCGACCGGAGCCGCGTGCAGCAGGTCTTGATGCACGGCTACGCCCCGGATCTCACCGATGTGGAACTCGAGGAGATCGGGCAGGACCCCTTCCTGATCGCCGCAGCCCTTGGGAGCACAGACCGGGTTGTCGTCACTCGGGAAGCGTCAAAGCCGAAAGCCACCCGAGCGAGGCGAAGGGTTCCAGACGTCTGTGCGGCCTTTGGTCTGGTTGCTATTACAGACTTCGCCCTATACCGAAAGCTCAGCTTCTCCATCGGGTAGTGCGCCGCCCTTCGGCATCGTGAGGTGGTGAGCTTCACGGCCGGGATGTACTGCGCCTTTATGAGCGGCTGCGCGGACCGCTCTAAGCTCCGTCCACCGTCGCCGTGCGATCGATCAGGCGACGGGCACCACGGTGCTGGTCGTCGAGCAGAATACCTTCCACTCCCTACAGATCGCGACCCGCATGCCCGCCGGCCCTACCTCGGCGCCTGAGACGCTGCTAGGCTAACTACCAAGCAAGGAGAGCCGCCGTGCTGATGACCGCCGCCGACTACCGCGAGTCGCTGCGCCGCGCCTCCCCCCGCGTGTTCATCAACGGGCAGGCGGTGGACAGCGTCGCCGACGAGCCGCTGCTGGCGCCGGGCATCAACGCCGTCGGCGTGACCTATGATTTCGCCCACGCCGCCGAGCACCGACCGATCATGACCGCGCGCCAGGGCACGTCGGGCAAGACTGTCAACCGGATGCTGCACATCAGCGAGACCTCGGCCGACCTGCTCGCCAAGCTCGAGGCGGTGCGGCTGGTGTGCAAGGTATCGGGCTGCGCCCAGCGCTACCTGACGCACGACGCGCTGAACGGCCTGTTCCAGGCCACCCGGCGCACGGACGACGCGCACGGCACCAGCTATCACCCCCGCTTCCTCAACTACATGCACGAGGTGCAGGACCGCGACCTCACCCTCGGCGTCGCCATGACCGACGCCAAGGGCGACCGGTCGCTGCGGCCCGGCGCCCAGGCGAACCCGGACGTGTACGTCCACATCACCGAGCGCCGGCCGGACGGGATCGTCATCCGCGGCACCAAGGCGATCGTGACCGGCGCGCCCTACATGCACGAGTTCCTGGTCATGCCGTGCCGCACCCACACGGCGGAGGACGCGCGGTTCGCGGTGGCCTGCGCCGTCCCGGTGGACGCGCCCGGCGTCACCATCGTCGCACGTCCCGCCGGCCGGCCCGGCGAGGCCGCCGCCAAGTTCTCCGCCAAATACGGCCAGTCCACCGGTGTCGTGATCTTCGACGACGTGTTCGTGCCGCATGACCGCGTGTTCCTCGCCAGCGAGCACGAGGAGGGCGGCTTCCTCACCACCACCTACGCCACGCACCACCGCCACTCCTGCATCGGCGCCCGCGCCGGGTTCGGCGACCTGCTGATCGGCGCCGGCGCGCTGGTCACCCAGGCGAACGGGCTGGACCCCGAGCGCCACGGCCATATCCGCGACGCGATGGTCGAGCTCATCACCATCACGGAGAGCTTCTTCGCCTGCGGCGTCGCCGCCTCCGTCTATTGCGTGCAGGACCCGGCCGGCTCGGTGATGCCGGACGCGGTGTTCTCCAACATCGGCAAGCTGCTGCTGGCGACCAAGATCTACGACATGCACCGGGTCGCGCATTACGTCTCGGGCGGCCTGATCGTGGCGCTCCCCGGCCCGGACGAGGACCACAACCCGGCCACCGCAGCGTCGCTCTCTGCCGTGCTGGCGGGGCGGCCCGATATCCCTGCAGCGCAGCGGCTCGAAGTGTCGCGGCTGATCGAGGACCTCACGGCGTCGAGCCAGGGCGGCTGGTACTCGGTCATCTCGCTGCACGGCGGCGGCTCGCCCGAGGCGATGAAGCGCGAGATTTGGCGCAACTATCCCGTGGCGGAGAAGGTCGAGCTGGTCGAGAACCTGCTGGACCGCGGCGTGCTGGAGGACGGGCGGCGCGTCTCGAAGCAACCCGGCCGCTGCTGCGCCACCGGCTGCGAGACACCGGCGATGCCGAAGGCTGCCGAGTGAGCCGCTACCAGGAGACCTACGCGGCCTGGCTCCGCGACCCGGCCGCGTTCTGGCTCAAAGCGGCCCGTGCGATCGACTGGGTTCGCGATCCGCAGCTCGCCTTCGATCCCGACGCCGGGGCCTACGGACGTTGGTTCCCCGATGGGGTCTGCAACACCTGCTACAACGCGGTCGATCGCCACGTGGAGGCCGGGCGCGGCGAGCAAGCCGCCATCCTCTACGACAGCCCGCTCACCGGCGCCTCGCGCAGCATCAGCTACGCCGCGCTGCTCCGGGAGGTCCAGGCCTGCGCGCTGATGCTGCGGGACCGCGGCGTCGCGCGGGGCGACCGGGTTATCTTGTACATGCCGATGATCCCGGAGGCGATCGTGGGCATGCTGGCCTGCGCCCGCATCGGCGCGGTGCACTCCGTAGTGTTCGGCGGCTTCGCGGCCCATGAGCTCGCCACCCGGATTGACGATGCCCGGCCGAAGGCGATCCTCTCGGCGTCCTGCGGCGTCGAGATCGGCCGGGTCCTGGCCTACAAGCCGCTGCTCGATGCCGCGATAGCACTGGCGTCGCACAAGCCCGACGCCTGCATCGTGCTGCAGCGGCCGGAGCTGCGGGCCGAGCTGTCCGCGGCGCGCGACCA
>JBBSIT010000404.1:0-4894 GCA_038231995.1 Acetobacterales bacterium
CCGAGATCGACGCGGGCGCCGATGCCGAGGACCCGCATCTACCAGCCCTCGCGGATCACGTCGCGCGCGAAGTAGCTCAGGATTAGGTCGGCGCCCGCGCGCTTGAAGGCGCCGAGGGTCTCGCGCACCACGCGGTGCTCGTCGATGGCGCCGGCGGCGGCGGCGAACTTGATCATCGCGTACTCGCCGCTGACCTGGTAGGCGGCGAGCGGCAGCAAGGTGCGCTCGCGCAGCCGCGCCAGCACGTCGAGATAGGGCAGGCCGGGCTTGACCATGAGGATGTCGGCACCCTCGGCCTCGTCGAGCAGGCTCTCGCGCAGCGCCTCGCGGCCGTTCATCGGGTCCATCTGGTAGGCCTTCCGATCGCCGTGCAGCTCGCAGCCGGCTGCGGCGCGAAACGGGCCGTAGAACGCGCTGGCGAACTTGGACGAGTAGGCCATGATGCCCGTCTCCGCGTGCCCGGCCGCGTCCAGTGCGCGGCGGATGGCGGCGACCTGGCCGTCCATGCTGGCGGACGGCGCCACGAAATCCGCGCCCGCCTCGGCGGCGGCCACGGCCTGGCGCCCCAGGTTCTCGATCGTCACGTCGTTCGCCACGGTGCCGTGCTCGATCACGCCGCAATGGCCGTGGTCGGTGTACTCGCAGAAGCAGAGGTCGGGGATGACGACCATCTCGGGCGCGGCCCGCTTGGCGGCGGCGACCATGCGCGACACCAGCCCGTCCGAACGCATGGCGTCGCTGCCGGTCGCGTCCTTGGCGTGGCTGATGCCGAACAGCACGACGGCGCGAACGCCATCGCGCGCGAGCGCCTCGATCTCGCACGGCAGGTCGCGCTCCGGCACGCGATGGAAACCGGGCATCGAGGCGATCGGCACCGGAGCGTCGATCCCCTCCTCGATGAACAGCGGTTGGATGAGGTCCCGTGCCGTCACCTCCGTCTCGCGCACGAGACTGCGGAGCGTCTCCGTGCGGCGGAGGCGGCGGGGGCGGACGATGGGAAACAGAGGTGACATCGGGATCTACCTGGTGGGGGACGGAGACGGAGATATGGGGTGCGCGCGGCGAAGCACCCAGGCGGCGCCGTCCCATAGCGTGAACGGCCGCGTGCCGGCGTGGTCAAGAATGAGGCCGTGTTGGGCGGCCCAGCGGCGGGCGTCGGCGGCGTCGGCCGCCGGGTCGGCGCGGTATGAAAGGTTGAGCAGGGCGATGCGGCCGCCTGGGCGCAAGGCGACCGCGGCATCGGCCACATGCCGATCGGCGACCTCGATCCCGGCCTGGACGAGGTAGGGAAAGCTGTCCACGGCCAGCACCAGGTCGAGCGAGGCGGAGGGGAAGGCCAGGCCGAGGCCGGCGGTGTGCTCGAACCGGACGTTCGCCGCCCCGGCATGGCGTCGGTGCGCCTCCGCCACCATGGCAGGGGACGCGTCGGCGCCGAGCACGGAGCGGACGCGAGGCGCGATCACGGCAGCGACCCGGCCGATGCCGCAGCCGAGGTCCAGCACGTCGCCGCCGAGCATTCCCTCGGCGTCGAGCCAGGCGACCAGCTCCGCCGTCGCCGCGTCGAGAATGGCCGGGTCGTCGAGCGAGTAGGCAGCGACGCTCGCGAGCGGCGCATGGACGACGGCGCGGTCGAACAGCCCGGCGATGCGCGCGACGGCGTCGGCAGGCGCTGCATCCGCGGCCGCATGATCGAGGCCCGAGGCGGCCAGCATGTCCCGCACCCGCCCCAGCGCGTCCCGCCGCGCCGCCAGCCGGCGGAGCTGCGTCACCCGCCCGTCTCCCGGCAGTGCTGCGACGCGGACCGCGATCTCGTCCGGAGACAGTCCCGCCAGCACGAGGCGGGCGAGGGCGACCTCGGGCGACAGCGCGTCCGCCAGGCAGAGCGCCAGCGGATCGCTCATAGGCGCTCCAGCCGGCAGGCGCGGTTGCGCCGGTCCGCGCCGCCCCAGGCATACTTGTAGGCCTCGCCGCCACGCAGGAAATCCGCCTCTCGCCGCCCTTCCCGCAACGCCTCCTCCAGCATGGCGCCGAGCAGCAGGGTGCCGGGACTCTCGAAGGCGCGCGCAGAGTCGTAGCCGCTGAGATAGAACAGGATGCGGCCCGGCGCGAGCAGGGCGAGGGTCGCCGCCGCCACCGTGCCGTCCAGCCGTACCGCCTGCAGCCGAAGCAGTCCGGCTGCGAGCAAGGCGGGCACGGCTTCCGCGAGATGCGCCACGACGCGCGGATCGGCGAAGGCGCCGGTCTCGCCGGCGTCGGTCCACCGCGCCTGATGCAGCCGGACCAGCTCGGCGAGCAGCGGCGCGAGGGTGTCGGCCGTTGCGGTCTCGACCGAGGCGCCCCCGGCGCGCTCGGCCCGGTTGCGGTTCATCCGCAGCTTTCGCAGGGTGTGGGCCGGGATCGCCTCGCTCAGTGCTTCGACGGTGCCGGGCAGAGTGAGCACCGGGCAGGGACTATCGTCCCGCCACGTCGCACGCCAGCCCGGCGGGGCCGACAGGCTGAGCAGGGCGGCGCCGGGCGGCATCTCGATCAGGTCGCAAGGATAGCCCTCGGCCAGGAGCGGATGCAGCAGCGCATCGACGGGGACGCCGGGTTCCAGCAAGGCGTCCAGGTGATCGGAGGTGCCCGCGCCGATCGGGAGCAGCCGCGGCGCGCCCTCATCCAGCACGTAGAGCGGCAGGATACCAGCCAGGCCGCCCGCATGATGGATGCAGGCAGCGCGGGGCTGGCCGGTGCCGAACTGCCGCCACCAGGGCAGCAGCCAGCCCGGGTGCTGGAACGGCGACGCACCGGGCACGCGATGCCACAGCGCGTCCCACTCCGGCTGCAGCGCATGCAGCGCCGCATCGTCGCGGACCATTGTGCAGCCGGTCATGCGGCGGTGGACGCGGCCTGGCCCGCGAGGAGTTCATACCGATCGAGATAGGCGGCCGCCATGCGCTCGCGGGTGAAGCGGGCGAGCGCCGCGGCGCGGCAGGCGTCGGGGCTGATCTCCCCGGCGCGGCGGATCGCGGCGGTCATCCCGGCCGCGTCCTCCACGAGAAAGCCGGTCCGGCCGTCCTCCACCACCTCCGGCAGCGCGCCGATACGCATCGCGATCACGGGAGTGCCGCAGGCGGCGGCCTCCATGGCGACGAGCGAGCTGGTCTCGGCCACCAGGCTCGGCACCAACAGGCAGCGTGCCGCGGCGAGCAGCCGGCGCTTGCCGTGGAACCCGACCGGGCCGAGGTAGCGATGCGTCCGGTCGAGCCGGGGGGCGACCTGCTCATCGAAGTAGGTGCGGTGGGCCGGGTAGGGGAACACCTCGCCGCCGATCAGCAGCGGGCTGCCGGCCGCGTGCGCCGCGTCGAGCGCGATGTGCAGGCCCTTCTCCGGGCACACGCGGGCGAGCATCAGCGCGTAGTCGCGCCGGCGGGGCCGAACCGCGCCAAGCTCAGCCACCGGCACGCCGTTGGGGATGGGCGGCAGAAACCGCGGACTGGTGGGCGCCGCACGCATTTGGCTCTCGGATACGCAATGCACCCAGGTCTCGGGCCGCGGCGGGTCGAACGCATCAGGCGGATACCAGCCCGGCGGCAGGTGCAGCGTCACCAGCAGCGGCGGACCCGGCGGCGGCAGATAGCTGTAGAAGTCGAGCCCGTGCATGTGGATGACGTCGATGTCGCGCGTGGCCAGGACATGGCGCGTAGCCTGCCGGATGGCTTCCTGCCGGGCCAGGCCGATCTCGTCGTCGATGTGGCGGTCCGTGGGGGGCGCGGGATAGCTGACCAGCTCGCCCGTGATGCGCGAGCCCTCGCAGGCGATCACGATGCTACGGTGGCCGGCCGAGGTCAGCGCGGCGTCGAGCGTGTGCAGCACCTGCTCGGACCCGCCGACGCAGTCGGGGCTGACAGGGGCGAGCGGGTAGGCGATGCTGAGGACGGTCAGCCGGCGCACAGGGCAGGTTCCGAAGCGGCCTTGCGTGCGATCTCGCGCCACGCGGCGCCCGTCATGCCCCAGTTGAAGCCGTCGTAGTAGAGTGAGCCAGGATGCGGCGATGCCGTGAAGTCGTAGGCCGGCGCGGCGCGGAAACTCTCGCTCTCGGTGCCGAAGGCGGCGAGGACGGCCGCCTGCGTGGCGAAGCAGTCCAGCATCCGCCGCTTCAGCGCCCGTTTCGCGGGCGAGAGCGTGACCTGGATCGACGCGGGGCCGGGCAGGAAGCGGTCCGTCTCGATCCCGCCGTCGGCGGCGGCATGGTATGACAGCATCTCGATCACAGCTGGGCCGGAGCGGGATGCGGCGTGGACGGCCCAGGCAGTGGCGTCATGGTCGGGATGGCCGCCCTCGTAGGGGTGGGTGACCACAGCCTCGATGCGGCGGGTGGCGAACAAGGCGGCGAGTTCGCGGGCGATGCCGGCCATCGCGGCGGTCGCGCCCTGGTCGGGGACGCCCAGCTCGATCAGCTCGGCGGTCGCCCCGCCGGCGGCGAGAGCGGCGCGAAGCTCGGCCCGGCGCGCCGCGGCGTACTCCGCGGCGGTCGCGAACCCGGCCCCGCGCGCGTCGTGCAGCGTGCGGGGCGCGCCGTCCGTCACGTGCACCAGCGTGAGGCGCCGCAGCAGCGCGAGGTTGGCGCCCAGGCCGATCGTCTCCTCGTCGGGGTGGGCGACGACCACGGCGACGCGCAGCATCGTGGCCCGGCGCGCCGCGAGCGCCGCCAGCAATTCGGCGCCGGCGCCGCTACTTCGCCGTCGCATGCGCCGGAACGAGGGCGTCCGCGCGGCCCGGCGCGTAGCGGCGGATCATGGTGGCGCAGAACTCAGCGAAGCGCTCGGGGTGCCGGGGCACGGCGGTGTGGTGTGGCCAATGCCCCTCCTCCTCCGGCGTGAAGCAGAACGTCGCCGTCACGCGGAAGCCGTCA
>JBBSIT010000405.1:0-4890 GCA_038231995.1 Acetobacterales bacterium
CTGCCCGCGTCTGACCCCAGCGCTCACGATCAACTCGTAACATCAGTTCTGACGACACCTTCACCAGAAAGCCGCCATATGGGAATGACCGCCGTGCAGCCAAGCACAACAACTATGGGTCTCGAACTGGAGGCGGTTTAATAGGAGGCTGAATTTATCCGCTATTCTCATTGTGGACGCGATATAGCTTAGTGGCCAGACGCCTCTGAGAGGCTTTTTTCAACGCAATCTGTGGGACGCGGACCTTCGGCGAAGCCCTTGCTGGTAGGCTGCAGTCGCTGCTCGACCCGGAATAACAAGTGGAGCTGGACAGCGTCTCGCATGACGACTGACGCGAGAGCATCCAAGGACGGTGCGGCCCGGTGCCGTCCAAGTGTTAGCCGAGGCAACGGAGCGTACCCTGTTCGCAGTTTGGAGCAGAAAACCTTCGTGCTATCGACCTAACCAACCTGGGTAAAGGCGTTGGCAGTCGCGGATAGTGTGTGCCATCCCGATCTGTAAATAGGATTTAGCACAGGAAATCGTATGACGGAGATTTCAGAATGACAGTGTTGGTCCTTTTCGTTGACGACGAGGGCAATTTGATGGGGGCGGTTGCTGACGCACTCGGATGCGCCGAACACGAGAAAGACGCAGAACATGGACAAGATTGGTGGCTTCCTTCGACCGGTATGAGGTGCCGCCCGAACGGAGCCCCGACGAGCAGGTATCCCGCACGGCTCGTACGCAAGTTCATCAACGTTCCAGTGGGCAATTGCCAGACACCGGTCCTTGTTTGCGGATCGGTCCGAACTGCCCTTCGACTGCGCGACGAGGTGGGGCGGGTCGATGTCGACGAAGCCGATTTTGAGGAGGGGGAAATCCCCATGACGGCGAGGGATGCCGCACTTGGAGGTGCGCTTTATCATGCTCTGAGGGCGATTCAGCAACATGAGCCCAACGTCGATCTCGGCTACGCTACGCCTAGTGGCAGATGGATTTTCAACCAGGTGCCCGGAATACCGGATCACAATCCCCCGCCCCTTCCTTACTTCGGGCGGGTAATCCTACTCGGAAGTGGAGCTGAAAGCGTGCGTGGTATGGTGCGCGAGCGCGCGGACGAGTTCGGCAGGGAGCGTGAAAGTGCTGACGAGCTGGAGGCCCGCGATCCGACGGCCATCGGTCAAGCCAATCACAAGGAGGCGAACGCGGTGCGCTTGTCCAGGATTGTCCACTCGATGACTGCCTTGCTTTTGGACGAAGATCGCTCACCAGCGTCCAGGACGCTTCCGCACCAGGTCGGCGGATACTACGAGGGCTACGTAGTAGACGAGAATGTCTTGCGGCCTATAGGCTCGGCTTGGACCGTCTTCGCCGTTTGGGAGTGGGACCAAACTCAGCCGATGCTTCGGATCGAGGCTATTTGGCTTCACGCCTACATCGATGACGTCCTGCACGTGCTGTCAGCACCCTCCTTGAGCACCATGCTTGACCCCGACCCGCCATTTGGCGAAGGAAAGCTGAAGATGACCCTCCTATGGCAGGATCTGACCTGCTCCGTTATCCAGCCGATCGAGAACGACGACGGGCCGATCCAGCGGCTGGCTCCCGTGGAAGTAGAAACAGATACAAAGATGAGGGTCGTGGAGCTGGCACGGTCTTCCCCGTTGCGCCTTCGTCTTGAGACGCGGTCCCTTCATGACGCACCGCTTCAGCCGCACAACACACAGGCAAGAAGACCAATGAGCGTCAGATGTCGTTGGACCACCATCACGCAGGAAAACGGTCCCCTCTTTCGTGTTTTCCCCTCACCCGAGGGCATCCAAATCGGCCTTCAGAAGCCGTTATGGCAACACTATCGAGCTAGGCTGATGGATGCGGCCCAGCGGAAGAGGCCCTCCTGAAAAACAGCGAGAGCCGTTCCTCAATTTCGAGCGGAGATCAAGCCACGAGCAGCATTTCTCACTGGAGGCAGACAACGCCATGCCCCACCCCGAATCCTGGCTCCGCGTCACCACGGACGGCCTCTTCTGCGAACCCGGCGGCTTCCACATCGACCCCGTGCGGCCCGTCGAGCGGGCGATCATCACCCACGCTCACAGCGACCACGCCCGCCCCGGCCACGGCGCCGTCCTCGCCAGCCCCGAGACCCTCGCGCTCATGGACGTGCGCATGGGCGAGGGCAGGGCAGGAGCGACCCAGCAGGCGCTGCGATACGGCGAGCCCATAACGATCGGCGGCGTGCGCGTCTGGATGGAGCCGGCTGGGCACGTGCTCGGCAGCGCGCAGGTCGCGATGGAGTGGCGCGGCTCTCGCGCCGTCGTCAGCGGCGACTATAAGCGCCAGCCCGACCCGACCTGCCGCCCCTTCGTGCCGGTCCCCTGCGACGTGTTCGTCACCGAGGCGACCTTCGCGCTTCCCGTGTTCCGCCACCCGCCGGCCGAGCACGAGATCGCCAAATTGCTGGACTCCGTCGCGCTGTTCCCCGAGCGCACCCACGTCGTCGGCGCCTATGCGCTCGGCAAGTGCCAGCGCGTCATCGCCCTGCTGCGCGAGGCCGGCTGGGACCGGCCGATCTACCTGCACGGCGCGCAAATCGCACTTTGCCAGGCGTATGAGCGGCTTGGCATCCCGCTCGGCGAGCTGCGCCCGGCGACCGTCGCGGACAAGGCCGCACTCGCCGGCGCCATCGTCATCGCCCCGCCCGGCGCCATCGCCGACCGCTGGGCGCGCCGGCTGGCCGAGCCCGTCGTGTGCCTCGCCTCCGGCTGGATGCGCGTGCGCCAGCGCGCCCGGCTGCGCGGCGTCGAGCTCCCCCTCGTCATCTCCGACCACGCTGATTGGGATGAGTTGAACGCTACGCTCGATGACGTGGGCGCGCCCGAGGTGTGGGTGACGCATGGGCGGGAGGACGCGCTGATCCACGAGGCGGCCAAGCGCGGCGTCCGCGGCCGCGCGCTGCGCCTGGGCGGCTATGACGAGGAAGACGACACCGAAGTGGCTGCCGCGTGATCGCCTTCGCGGAGCTGCTGGAGCGGCTGGTGTTCACGCCGGGCCGCCTGGCCAAGATCGCGCTGCTGCGCCGCTACTTCGCGACCCAGCCCGACCCGGACCGCGGTTTCGGCCTGGCCGCCATCACCGGCGAGCTCGCCTTCGTCGCCGCCAAGCCCGGCCTGATCCGCGCGCTCGCGGAGGAGCGCACCGACCCCGTGCTGTTCGCCTGGTCGCACGACTACGTGGGCGACCTCGCTGAGACTGTGGCACTCATCTGGCCTGCCCGCGCGACCAACGCGCCGCCGCCGAGCATGACGGACGTGGTGCAGACCCTGCTGAGCACGCCCAAGTCCGAGCTGCCGTTCATCGTCGCGGGCTGGCTCGACTCTTCGGATGCGTCGGTGCGCTACGCCCTGCTCAAGCTGATCACCGGGTCGCTGCGCGTCGGCGCGTCGGCGCGGCTGGCGAAGGTGGCGCTTGCCGACATGGCGGGCGACCGGATTTCTGCCGACGAGATCGAGGAGGTCTGGCACGGCCTCGTGCCGCCCTACGCCTCCCTGTTCGCCTGGATCGAGGACATCGGGGACAAACCCGACCCGGCCGGCGCGCCGGTATTCCGCCCGCCCATGCTCGCGCATCCGCTGGAGCCGCCCGACCGCGCGGCGCTCGACCCGGCCGCCTACCGCGCGGAATGGAAATGGGACGGCATCCGCGTGCAGCTTGTGGCCACGCCGGCGGGCCGCCGCGTCTACTCCCGCGGCGCCGACGACATCTCCGCGACGTTCCCCGAGATCATCGACGCCATGGACTTCGAGGCAGTGCTGGACGGCGAGCTGCTGGTGGTGCGCGACGGCGTGATCGCGCCGTTCGCCGACCTGCAGCAGCGGCTGGGCCGCAAGCAGCCCGGCGCCAAGATGCTGCGCGGCAGCCCCGTCGAGGTCCGCCTGTATGACATCCTGTTCGACGGCGCCGAGGACCTGCGCACTCTGCCGTTCGACGAGCGCCGCGCGCGTCTGGAGGCCTGGTTCGCCCGGCACCGACCTCGCCGCATGAGCCTGTCCGAGCTGATCCCCTTCTCCACCGTGGACGAGCTGTCCGCCATCCGCGACGGCGCGCGTGCCGCCAGCATCGAGGGGCTGATGCTGAAGCGCGGGGACAGCCTGTATGTGCCGGGCCGGCCGAAGGGCCAGTGGTGGAAATGGAAGCGCGACCCGCTGACCATCGACGCCGTGGTGATGTACGCGCAGCGCGGCCACGGCAAGCGCAGCAGCTATTACAGCGACTACACGTTCGGTTTGTGGCGCGAGGACGGCGAGCTGGTCCCGGTGGGCAAGGCCTATTCCGGCTTCACCGACGCCGAGCTGGCCGTGCTCGACCGCTGGATACGCAACCACACCGTGGGCCGCTTCGGCCCGGTGCGCGAGGTGGAGCGCGGCCTCGTGCTAGAGATCGCCTTCGACGCGGCGCAACGCTCCGGCCGGCACAAATCGGGGGTCGCTCTGCGCTTCCCCCGCGTCGCCCGGCTGCGCATGGACAAACGGCCGGAGGACGCGGACCGGCTGGAGACGCTGATGCGGCTGATCGCGCCGGGGGCGGAGGCGGCGTAGCGGAACCGAAAGTTCGACTCAGTGCGCGTGCTGCCGGAGGCGTTGAGGGGCGGCGGATGCCTCCGTGCCGAGCAGCCAGGCCACTCGTGGCCCAGCCGGGTGCCGCGCCACCTCTGCTGGCGGGCCGCGCTGCAGCACCTGGCCCGCGTCCAGCACCGACACCTCGTCGGCCAGCAGCAGAGTATCGTCGAGGTCGTGAGTGACGAGGACGACGGGGATGGCGAGCTTTCGGCGCATCTCCGCCAAGTCCGCTTGCAGCGCGCGCCGCGTGGGCCGGTCCACGGCCGAGAACGGTTCATCGAGCAGCAGC
>JBBSIT010000406.1:0-4885 GCA_038231995.1 Acetobacterales bacterium
CGACCGCGACCAGCATACGCCCGGGCGACACGGTCGGGAGCGTGAGAACGACGCCCCCGCCGATGGCGAGCGACCGCGGCATGACGGGCGTGCGCCCGATGCGGGGCCAGCGGTCCGAGATCGCGCCGCGCTTGCCCTCCCCGGATGCCGCTTCGAACACGCCCGAGGCGTTCCTCATGGCGGCGCAGCGGGCGCTTGCCGCCGGCCAGACCGGCCGGGCGCAGGAGGCGCTGGAGCGTGCCGAGACCCGTCTGCTGACGCGCTCGACCGACCCGTCCATGGCGAACTCCCCGGATAACGCTCCGAGGGTGCAGCAGATCTCGCAAGCCCGCCAGGCGCTGGCGCGCCGCGACACCGCCGGCGCCCGCCGGGCCATCGACATGGCCATGGCGAGCAACACGGGTAGCGGCCCGATGGGCAGCCCGGGCATGATGGGCAGCCCGGGCATGATGGACAACCAGGGCGGGATGGGAAGCCAGGGCGGAATGGGAAGCCAGGGCGGAATGGGCACGATGCCGCCGGCCGGCAGGATGGGGAGCAACCCGCGCTAGACGGCTAGCGCGCTCCCAGCGCAGCACGATATGCCCGCCCGGCACGCAAGCGCCGGGCGGGTATGCCTGTTTTAGCCTCGCATCCGGCCCCCCGCGCCCCTATGTGTGCACTGCACCATGCCGGGGGATCTGGCCCCGTCACTTGAACAGGCCTTCCATGGACATCCGCAACATCGCCATCATCGCCCACGTCGACCACGGCAAGACCACGTTGGTCGATCAGCTGCTTCGGCAATCCGGATCGTTCCGCGAGCACCAGCAAGTGGCTGAGCGCGCGCTGGATCGCAACGACCTCGAGCGCGAGCGCGGCATCACCATCCTGGCGAAGTGCACTAGCGTCGTGTGGCGCGACAGCCGCATCAACATCGTGGACACGCCCGGGCACGCGGATTTCGGCGGCGAGGTGGAGCGCATCCTCGGCATGGTGGATGGTGCGATCGTGCTGGTGGACGCGGCCGAGGGCGTGTTGCCGCAGACCAAGTTCGTGGTCGGCAAGGCGTTGGCGCGCGGCATCAAGCCGATCGTCGTGGTGAACAAGGTCGACCGCAGCGACTCGCGGGCGGACGAGGTGCATATCGAGGTGTTCGACCTGTTCGCCGCCCTGGGCGCGACCGACGAGCAGCTCGACTTCCCCATGCTGTACGCCTCGGGCCGGCAGGGCTGGGCGGACGAGACGCTGGACGGGGCTCGCCGCGACCTCACCCCCATGTTCGAGCTGGTCATGCGCCACGTGCCGCCGACCACGCTGGACAAGGAGGCGCCGTTCGCGATGGTCGCCTCCATCCTGGACTACGACAACTTCCTCGGCCGCGTGCTCACGGGCCGCGTCGAGCAGGGCCGTGCCCGGCTCAACATGCCGGTCAAAGTACTGCGCGCCGACGGGTCCGTGGTCGAGACGGGACGGCTGACCAAGCTGATGGGCTACCGCGGCCTCGACCGCGTCACGGTGGAGGAGGCCGAGGCTGGCGACATCGTGGCCGTCGCCGGGCTGACTGAGGCCACGGTGCCGGATACCGTTGGCGCCACCGAGCTTGCCAAGCCCGTGTTCTCGATCCCGGTCGATCCGCCGACCTTGGCCATGACGTTCCGCGTGAACGACGGCCCGCTCGGCGGCAAGGAGGGCAAGAAGGTCACCTCCCGCCAGATCCGCGAGCGACTGCTGCGCGAGAGCGAGGGCAACGTCGCCATCAAGATCACCGAGAGCAACGAGACCGACGCGTTCGAGGTCGCCGGCCGCGGCGAGCTGCAGCTCGGCGTGCTGATCGAGCAGATGCGCCGCGAGGGCTTCGAGCTGACCATCGGGCGGCCTCGTGTCCTGACCCGTGTCAATGAGGAGACCGGCGAGCGCGAGGAGCCGTTCGAGGACGTGCTGGTGGACGTGGACGAGCCCTATTCCGGCGTGGTCGTCGAGAAGATGAGCCGCCGCAAGGGCCAGTTGCAGGACATGCGCCCGTCGGGCGGCGGCAAGGTTCGGCTCACCTTCCACATGCCGAGCCGCGGCCTGATCGGCTACCACGGCGAGTTCCTGACCGACACGCGCGGCAGTGGCATCATGAACCGCATGTTCTCGGGCTACGAGCCCTGGGCCGGGCCGATCGAGGGACGCCGCAACGGCAGCCTCATCAGCTCCGAGGGCGGCGAGGCGATCCACTACGCGCTGTTCTACCTACAGGAGCGCGGCGAGCTGTTCGTCAACGCGGGCGACAAGGTCTATGTCGGGCTGATCCTCGGCGAGCACAGCCGCGGGTCGGACCTCGACGTGAACCCGATCAAGGAGAAGAAGCTCACGAACGTCCGCGCCTCCGGCAAGGACGACGCGATGCTGCTGATCCCGCCCCGGCGCATGAGCCTGGAGCAGGCCATCGCCTACATCGAGGACGACGAGCTGGTGGAGGTCACGCCGAGCGCCGTGCGCCTGCGCAAGCGCTACCTCGATCCGCACGAGCGCAAGCGCGCCGAGCGCAAGGCGGACAGCCAGGCCGCCTGAGCTCCGCCACCCGGGGTTGCGCCGGTCGCGCGAAGCCTTAAACTCTGGATTGCCGGAAGGTGCTGCCCATCCGGGCGGCAACCGGCGCTCCGGAGCATTTCCCATGACGACCTTCATCCGACGCCTGCCCGTCTTCGCGCTCGCCGCAGCGCTCCTCGCCTCCGTCGCCGTCGAGCCTGCCCTGGCCCAGGGCGGCAACATTCCTAATACGCCCGGCAGCAGGAACGCGAACAGCAGCGAGTCCATCCCGACGCCCAGGACGGGCGACATCGCCACCACCCGCGTCGGCCCCTCCGGGCAGACCGCACGCGCCCCGCGTCATCGCGCCCGTCGGCCGCACCGCGTCGCGCGTCGTGCTCCGGCCGTGGCGCCGGCGTCCGACACCGGCCTCGCGCCGCGCTGAGCACTTCAGAGCGGTTTCACCCAGGGTGAAACCGCTCTAGCCTTTGTTTCCCGCGGCTACTCACGCTGATCGACCGGAACCTAAGCGGTTCCGATCGGCGTGAATCCGCTTTAAGCGCCCTCGGGGAACGCGGTTGCCGGATACACGCCGCTTTCTCGCCGACCGCAATCTCTGGCTCATGGCGGCGCTCGGCTTCGCCTGCGGGCTGCCGCTGCCCCTCGCCGGCGGTTTCACGCTGCGGCAATGGATGACCGAGGGCGGCGTCTCGCTCGCCTCCATCGGTTTCGCCGCCAATATCGGCCTCCCCTACGTTCTGAAATTCCTTTGGGCGCCAGCACTCGACCGTGCGCCGCCACCGGGCTTCCGCCGGCTCGGCCGCCGGCGCGGCTGGCTGGTCCTGCTCCAGCTCCTGCTGGCTGCGGCCGGCGTGCTGCTCGCCCTCTCCGACCCGGCGTCCGCGCCGCTCCTCACGGTCGCCGCCGCCACGCTGCTCGCCTTCCTGTCCGCCTCGCAGGACGCCGTCGTGGACGCCTGGCGCGTGGAGACCTTCGAGCCCCGCGCGCAGGGCGCCGCGTTGGCGGCCTACGTGTGGGGCTACCGCATCGCATTGCTCACCTCGGGCGCCTGGGCGATTCGGCTGGCGAGCGTGCTGGACTGGCACGCGGCGCTGCTGGCCGCCGCCGCGCTGATGGGCGCGAGCGTGCTGGTCACGCTGGCCGCGCGGGAGCCGGCCGCTGCGCGCCTCCCTACCCCGTCCGGCGGCCCGGCAGCCCGGCTGCGCGCGGCGGTGCTGGACCCGCTGCGGGACTTCCTGACCCGGCCACAGGCGGGGACGGTGCTGGCCTTCGTCGCCCTGTTCAAATTAGGTGAGGTACTGAGCCACGGCATGGATGCGCCGTTCTACCGGGCCATGGGGTTCGACCGGGTGCAGGTGGCGACGGCGACGGGGGAGCCGGCGCTCGCCGCCACCCTGCTCGGCGCCGCGGCGGGCGGATGGCTGGTGGCGCGCATGGGCGTAGGAAAGGCGCTGGTGCTCGCCGGGTTCGGCCAGGCGGCGACCCAGTTCCTGTATTTCATGCTCGCGGTGTCCCAGGGGGACGTGCGGGTGCTGCTCGCCAAGGTCGTGCTCGAGAGCTTCGTGGAGTCGGCCGCCTCCGCCTGCTTCCTCGCCTACCTCTCCGGCCTGTGCTCCACCCGCTTCACCGCGACGCAATATGCCCTGCTGTCCTCCGTCGCGGCGTTGGGCCTGCGCACGGTCGGCGGCTTCTCCGGCGTGCTGGCGGAGGCGATGGGGTGGATTCCGTTCTACGCGATGACGGTGTTCGCCTCGCTGCCGGCGATGCTGATCATGGTGCACCTGCTGCGCCGGTTTCCCGAGGTGGATGCAGCGGCCGGCGCCGGCGCTGCGCCGGAGCAGCGCTGACTACAGGTTCACTTCGGCACCACCGACGGGTTGCCGCCTGGCGAGCCCGGCGGGCGGATTACCGGCCTGTCGGTCGTGCTCCCCGCAGGCGGCTTGATCACCGGCATCTGCGCCGGGTCGGCTGGCGGGGTGATGACGATGCCGCGGTCCGGCACCGGAGCGGTCGTGCCGCCGGATAACGGAATCTCGCTGCGCGGCTGAGGCGTCGTCGCGCCGCTGCCGCCCGCACCGGGAGGAAGCGCCGGCGTGACCACCTCGGGCACCACGGTGTTCGGCGCCGTGCTCGGCGGCACAGGCGGCGCGGCAGGTGCGGCGGGCGCCTGGGCCTGCACGGCGCCGGCAGCGAGCAGGCTGAACGCGAGGAGCACCCACATCCACCAAGGACTCATCCGGAGTTAACCGCTTTGATCGCGGTGTTTGATGGGTGAAGGGTGTAGTTCCACTCGCCGTGGAACGGATCACGCGCGATGTTGAGGCTGGCCATTGCCTGATCCGACACGGCGATCCCTTTTTCATAAACG
>JBBSIT010000407.1:0-4855 GCA_038231995.1 Acetobacterales bacterium
CGCTCCGTAGGCGCCATGCCGGCGGTCGGCTCGTCCATCAGCAGCAGCGCGGGGCGGTGGGCGAGGGCGAGGGCCAGCTCCAGCCGCTTCAGGTCGCCGTAGGCCAGCACGCCCGCGCCGCGGTCCGCCTGGTCGAGCAGCCTCATCTGCTCCAGGAGCGCGTCCGCCTCCGCCGCGTGCAGGCGTCGTGCCGGCTGCCACCAGCGCGCCGCTTCCCGGGCCGCCGAGATCAAGGCCACCTGCACATTCTCGCGCACGGTCATGGAGGCGAAGGTGGCGGTGACCTGGAACGTCCGCCCCACGCCCTGCCGCCAGATCGCGCGCGGGAGCACGCCAGTGATGACCCGGCCGCGCAGCCGCACCGCGCCTCGGTCCGGGCGGAGCTGGCCGCCGACCAGGTTGAACAGCGTGCTCTTGCCCGCGCCGTTCGGTCCGATCAGCGCCAGCATCTCGCCGGCGCCGACCGCGAACGACACGTCCTGCACCGCCCGGACCCCGCCGAAGCTCTTGGACAGGCCGGCCGCCTCCAGCACCGTCACGCCGGGCGCAGCCGCTGCCACAGCCGCTGCGACGCGCCGGCGATCCCCTCGGGAAAGGCGAGCACGAGGCCGATGATCGAGGCGCCCAGCACCAGCCGCCACAGGTCCGTCGTGCGCAGCAGCAGGTCGTACAGCCCCACATAGGCCAGCGCGCCGACGATCGGCCCGGATACCGTCTGCACGCCGCCCAGCAGCACCATGACCAGCGCATCGACCGATTTCGGGATGCTGATATAGGTCGGGAACACGCCGCCCTTGGCGTAGGCATACACGCCGCCCGACAGCCCCGCTGCCGCGCCGGCCACGGTGAACGCCCCGGCGCGCAGCCGCTGCGTGTCAAGCCCGATCGCCTCCGCCCGAAGCGCGCTGTCCCGCGCCGCCCGCACGGCGTAGCCGAACGGCGCGTAGATGGCCCGGCGCAGCAGCATCGTGCCGCCCGCGCACAGCGCCAGCGCCAGCCAGTAGAACGCCGCCGGGCCGCGCGCCCAATCCGACGGCCATACGCCGAGGATGCCGTTGTCGCCGCCGGTCCACTCGACGGACTGGAACGTCACGGCCCAGACGATCTGCGCGAAGGCGAGGGTGAGCATCGCGAGATACACGCCCTGCAGCCGCACCACGAACGCGCCGAACAGGGCTGCGACGATCCCCGCAGCTATCGGCGCTGCGAGCAGCGCGAGTTCCATAGGTGCTGCAGCCTGGGACAGCAGCGCCGCCGCGTAGGCGCCGATGCCGAACCAGGCGGCGTGCCCGAAGCTCGCCATGCCGCCCGGCCCCATCATGAAGTGCAGGCTGGCGGCGAACAGCACCAGGGTCAGCGCCTCCGTCAGCACGGAGAGCAGGTACGGACTGGCCAGCAAGGGCGCTGCGATTGCCAAAGCCAGCACCGCGGCCCCGAGCGCTCGCAACGCCGGGGGCGCCGGGCGGATCACCGCGACGCTCTCGGGCGCCATGCGCACCTCCGCCTGCGGCCGGCCCAGCAGCCCGTTCGGTCGCAGCACCAGCACGACGGCCATGACCAGGAACACCAGCACGAGCGTGATCTTCGGCAGCAGCACGATCCCGAAGGATTGCAGCAGCCCGATCAGCAGGGCGGCGAGGTAGGCGCCGGGGAGGCTGCCCAACCCGCCGACCACGACGACCACGAACGCCTCGGCGATGACGGCGAGGTCGATGCCCAGATGGGCGCTGGCCGATGGCAGCGCGAGCGCCCCTCCCAGCCCCGCCAGCGCCGCGCCGAGCGCGAAGACGGAGGTGAACAGCCAGCGCTGGTCCACGCCGAGGGCGGCCACCATCTCGCGGTCGAGCGTCGCCGCCCGCACCAGCGTGCCCCAGCGCGTGCGGGTGAACAGCAGCCACAGCAGCCCGAGCACCAGCGGCCCGACGCCGATCAGGATCAGGTCATAGAGCGGGAAGCGCGATCCTCCGATCTCGACGAAATCGCGCATCCAGCGCGGCCGGGGCAGAGCGAGGTCGTTCGGTCCCCAGACGTGGAGCACGATGTCCTGCACCATGAGCACGACGCCGAAGGTGGCAAGGAGCTGGAACAGCTCCGGCGCCCGATAGATGCGGCGCAGCAGCACGACCTCGATCACCACGCCGATCAGCCCGGTGGCGGCCGCGGTCAGTAGCACGCCGAGGACGAACCATTCGGGGTCGCGCGGCAGCCGGGTCAGGATGCTCCAGCCGATATAGGCGCCGAGCATGTACAAGCTGCCGTGGCTGAAGTTCACCACGCGGGTGACGCCGAAGATGACGGTGAGCCCGGCCGCGACCAGGAACAGCGACGACGCGCCGGCCAGCCCGGTCAGGAACTGGACGAGGGCGAACTCCAAGTGGTTTTAAGCCGAAGCCGGCCGCATCCGCCGTACCTCGGCATCGCTGGGCAGGGCGGCCGCGCCGTCCACGTAGTGCCAGTTCGCCATGGTCCCGCGCCCGTCCTTGAGTGCCAGCTTGCCCACGTAGGCGCCGAGCGTGGCCTGGTGGTCCAGCGGCCGGTACATCGCCCGGCCGAACGGCGTGTCGAACGCTGCGCCGCGGAAGCCCTCCGCCATCGCCTCCGTGTCCGCGCTGCCGGACTTGGCGATGCCTGCGACGATCGAGCTGATCAGCGCGTGCCCGACCACCGATCCGCACCGGGGCGGCTCGTTGAACCGGGCGCGGTAGGCGTCGAGGAACGCCTTGTGCAAGGGCGTGTCGATCGTCTCCCAGGGATAGCCGGTGACGATCCAGCCCTCCGGCGTCTCGTCGCCCAGTGGGTCGAGATACTCGGGCTCCCCCGAGAGCATCGACACGACGGCGCGCTGCTCGAACAGGCCGCGCGTGTTGCCCTGACGGACGAAGTTGGTCAGGTCGGCGGAGAACGTCGCGTTGAAGATCGCCTCCGGCCGTGCCTGGGCGAGCGCCTGCACCGTCGGACCCGCGTCGATGCGGCCGAGCGCCGGCCACTGCTCGGCGGCGAACTCCACGTCCGGGCGCTTCGCCTGCAGCAGTTGGCGGAACCACTTCACCGCGGACTGGCCGTACTCGTAGTTCGGCGCGACCGAGACCCAGCGCTTGGCAGGCAGTTTCGCGGCCTCCTCGACCAGCATCGCCGCCTGCATGTAGGTGCTGGGGCGCAGCCGGAAGCAGTAGCGGTGGCCGCGCTCCCATACGAGCGCGTCGGTCAGCGGCTCGCCGGCCACGAACAGCCGCCGGTTCTGCAGCGCGAAGTCGCTGATGGCGAGGCCCACGTTGGACAGGTAGGTGCCGGCGAGCAGGTCCACGTTCTGGTCGCCCAGCAACTCGCCCGCGATCCGCACCGCGTCCTGCGGCCGCCCGGCGTCGTCGCGGCTGACCACCTCCAGCTTGCGGCCCAGCACGCCGCCGGCGGCGTTCACCTGCTCCACCGCGAGCTGCCAGCCCTGGCGGTACGGCACGGTGAAGGCGGGCTGCGCGGTGTAGCTGTTGATCTCGCCGATGCGGATCGCAGCACTCGTCGATTGCGCCCGGATCAGGCCCGGCGCCGCCAGCACGGCCGCGCCGCCGAGGGCCAGCCGCCGTGTGATGCGCGTCGTCATCGCAACCCGTCCTTCCCCTCGGTCTCGCCCGCCGATCCGCCGATGCGCGGCAGCGGCCGGCCGCCTTCCGTCACAACGACGGCCACCACGATCTCGTTGCGACCCGGCGCGTCGGGCACGCGCACTTCCATCGCGTCGAAGTGGCTGAGCACGGCGGCGTCCTTGTGGCCCAGCGGCACGTCGATCGCGGCGCCTAGGCCGCCGCGCTTGGCCGCGCTCGGCACCGGCGCCGTGCCGCCGCCCACCGCCACGCGCAAGGGCGCGGCCAGCTTGGGGTGCAGGATGGCGGCGGCGTGCTCCAGCTCGCCGTCCTCGCCGACAATGGCGGCCGTGCCGTAGCTGCCCGCCTGGCCCGGCGCGATCCCCAGCGCCGCCACGGCCCGGCGGCCCAGCAGGTCTCCCAGCATCTCGCCCAGCTCGACCAGCTCGGTGAGGTCAGCCGCGTACCGGCCGGCGAACGGGTTGTCCACGACCGCGATGGCCGCCGCCTTGCGCACGGGCGGGCGCACGTCCTGCTCCGCCTCGCGGTGCGTCTCCTCGATCACGGTCAGCAGCTTGCGGATCATCGGGTTCCCTTCACGTCGCGGCGCTCCTGCGCCAGCCGGTCGTAGCACGTCCGCACCGCGTCCCAGCCATGCAGCCGCTCCAGCCGGCGGACGATGAAGTGGCCGCGCGCCTTGGCCTGGAAATGGTCGGTGAACAGCACGTTGATGATCCCGCCGGCCGCCGCGCCGATCACCGGGATCGCCTGGCCCGCCACCTTGACCGAGACCTGCGCGCCGAACCGCTCGGCGACGGCCAGCACGAAGCCGGGCAGGAACATGCGCAGCGGCTGTGCCGCCGTCGAGGTGACCAGCTCCGTGAGCGCGATGCGTATGGCGATGTACCCGGTCTCGGCCTCGTCGTCGCCGCGCGCCGGGCCGCCGAAGGCGAATACCTGCAGGCACTGGCGGCGGCCCTCGTCGGACCACACGTCCTCGCCCTCCTCGGCGCCGATCTGCGCGATGGAGCGGAGCATGCGCGCGGGCGTCACCGGCAGTTCCGCGCGCACGCCGGGCAGCCCGGCGAAGCCGCCGCCCGCGCCGGTGACGGCGGTCGCCGCCTTGTGGAACCAGCCGGCCGAGAGCTGCCGGTCCATCCATCGCCAGCGCGTCAACCCGGCGCCGCCGGCCGGCACGGGGCGTACCGCGCCATCGAGCGCCGTCCGTAGCGCTATGCCGGTCGCGCGCTGCACCGCCGCGTGGGCGCCGGCCGGAA
>JBBSIT010000408.1:0-4853 GCA_038231995.1 Acetobacterales bacterium
CCAGCGCCCGGGCGGCCTCGGGACAGAGCAAATGCGGCTGTGCCTGCAGGCCAGCGACATGGTGGCGCAGCACGGCCATGAACACGCCGGGTCCCCGCCGCATCGCCGCGACAGCCCGGCGCGTCAGCGACCGTGGCGCGCCCACGAGGTTGCCGGGGTGCTGGCGGTAGAGCACCACGGGAGTCTCGTCCATGATTAGCCGCCCTCCGGCAGCTGCGACCACGAGGTAGCACCACCAGTCGTGCAGGGTGGACGGCGGCGCCCGGCTGCCAGCGACCAGCCTCGCCGCCGCCTGGTTCAGCATCACGGTGCAGCCGGTGGCGATGTTCTGGGTCAGCGCGGTCGGGAACCCCGGCGGGCGGCGCAGCTTGTGGGACAGGCCGAGCCGGTGCAGGCCGCACTCCACCAGCACCTGGCGCGCGCAGTACAGTGCGGGTACTTCCGCCGGCACGGCGCCGAGCGCTGCGACGCCGCGGGCCAGCTTCTCCGGCAGCCACACGTCATCCTGGTCGGCGAACGCCATGATGTCGGTGTCGGCGGTGCGCAGCAGGGTCAGGAAGCTCTCCGTCACGCCGAGCCGCCCGCCCGGGTGCGTCACGACCCGGCTCGCCCCCACCCGATGCGCGAACGCCTCCATCAGCGCGGGCGTAGCGTCGTCCGAGCCGTCGTCGCGCCAGTGCAGCCGCCAGTCCGTGTAGGTCTGACACAGCAGGCTGTCGAGCTGGGCGGGCAGGAAACGCGCGCCGTTGCGCGTGGACAGCAGGACCGCGACCGAAGCTGCGCGCTGCCCGTGCACGGCCCCGGCTAGACCTGCGATGCGGCGGGGGCGAGCAGGGCGTCCACCACCTGGGCCAGGCTCGGCCGCCACGCCGGCAATGTGACGCCGAACACGTCGGACAGCTTGCTGCAATCAAGCCGGCTGTCGGGCGGGCGGCGGGCGGGGGTCGGCCAGTCCGCGGTGGCGATGGCGTCCACTGGCGGCGCGGGGCGGCCATGGCGCGCCGCCTCCTCGAATGTCGCGACCGCGAGGCCGTGCCAGCTCGTCCAGCCCGTGCCGGCCGCATGGAACACGCCGGCATACTCGTCCCGCCAGCCCGCTTGCAGGAGCGAAGCGACGTCCAGCACCGCGCGCGCCAGGTCGAGCGCGGCAGTCGGGCAGCCGAGCTGGTCCGCCACCACGCGCAGCCGCGGCGCTTTCGCGCCCAGCATGGTGCGGACGAAATTCTTGCCGGTGGCGGAGTAGACCCATGACGTGCGCAGGACCACGCTGCGAGGGTTCGCGGCCAGCACCGCGCGCTCGCCGTCGAGCTTGGTCGCGCCGTAAACGCCGGTGGGGCTGGTCGGGTCGGTCTCGACATAGGGCGCACCCTTGAGGCCGTCGAACACGTAGTCGGTCGAGACGTGGATCAGCGGGATGCCGGCGTCGGCGCACAGGGCGGCGAGCAGCGCCGGACCGTCGGTGTTGGCGCGGCGGGCGGCGTCCGGCTCGGCCTCGGCGGCGTCCACCGCGGTCCAGGCGGCGGCGTTGACGACGAGCGCGGGCTGGGCGTCGCGGAACGCTGTCCGGACTGTATCCGGCCGGTCGAAATCGAGGCCCGGCCGGCCTGCCTGGCGCACGGCCGGGCCGGCCAGCCCGGCGAGCGCCGTGGCGAGCTGCCCTGCCCCGCCGATGACGAGGATGCTCACGGGAACAGCGCCGGCGCGTCCGCCCAACGGGGCAGCACGCGGTCCTTGTCCGATAGCACCGCGTCCGCCGGCGCGACCGGCCAGGGGATGGCGAGGTCCGGGTCGTCCCAGGCGACGCCGCGCTCGGAGGCGCGGTCGTACAGCGCAGTCACCTTGTAGATCACCTCGGTGTCCGGCTGCAGCGTGCAGAAGCCATGCAGGAAGCCGGGCGGCACCCAGAGCTGCGCCCAGTTCTCGGCCGACAGCTCGGCCGCGACGTGCTGGCCGTAGGTGGGCGAGCCGCGGCGCGCGTCCACCGCCACGTCCCAGATGGCGCCGCGCACGCAGCGCACCAGCTTGCCCTGGGCATGCGGATCGAGTTGGCAGTGCAGGCCGCGCACGACGCCCGGGTCGCGCGACAGGCTGTGGTTGTCCTGCACGAAGGCGAGGCCGATGCCGGCCTCGGCTGCCCGGTCGTTACGGAACGTCTCGGAGAAGAAGCCGCGGCTGTCGCCGTAGCGCGGCGGCGTCAGCAGGATCACGTCGGGGATGGCAAGGCGCTCGCTTCTCATGTGTGCAGCCCGTCGGCGAGCTCTAGCAGCACGCGGCCCAGCTCCGTCTTGCTGAGCCGGCGGGCCTCGCCGCGCAGGGCGTCGGCATCGATGTAGCCCATGCGGTAGGCGACCTCCTCGGGGCAGCCTACCAGCATGCCCTGGCGGGACTGGATCGTCTGCACGAACGTCGCTGCCTGCAGCAGGCTGTCGGGCGTGCCGGCGTCGAGCCAGGCGCAGCCGCGGCCGAGCCGCTCGACCTGCAAGGTGCCGGCCTCCAGGTAGACGCGGTTCAGGTCGGTGATCTCAAGCTCGCCGCGGAGCGAGGGCTTGATGGTGCGGGCGATCTCGCCCACTTGCGCGTCGTAGAAATACAGACCGGTCACGGCCCAGTTGCTCGCGGGTGCGGCTGGCTTCTCCACGATGTCCATCGCCCGCCCGGCCTCGTTGAACGACACCACGCCGTAGCGTTCGGGGTCGCGCACCTGATAGGCGAACACGGTAGCCCCTTCGGGGCGGCAGGCCGCGGCGCGGAGCAGCACGCCGAGGTGGTCGCCGAAGATCAGGTTGTCGCCCAGCACGAGCGCGCAGGCCTGCCCGGCCAGCCACTCCTCGCCGATCAGGAACGCCTGGGCGATGCCATCCGGGCTCGGCTGCTCGGCGTAGGTGAAACGGATGCCGTAGCGCTCCCCGCTGCCGAGCAGGCGGCGGAACCCCGGAAGGTCATCCGGCGTCGAGACCACCAGGATGTCGCGGATGCCGGACAGCATCAGCACGGACAGCGCGTAGTAGATCATCGGCTTGTCGTACACGGGCAGCAGCTGCTTGCTGGCCGCCATCGTCATCGGGTGCAGCCGGGTGCCGGATCCGCCGGCCAGCAGGATGCCCTTCGACACTCCCTTCATGCCGCCGCTCCCAGCCGTTGTCCGGCATAGCGCGCGGCGCGGACGCCTTCCCACCACGCGCGGTTGTCCAGGTACCAGCGCACCGTGCGGCGCAGCCCGGCGTCGAACGGGTACGCCGCCTGCCAACCGAGCGCCGCCTCCGCGCGGGACGGATCGATCTCGTAGCGGAAATCGTGGCCGGGCCGGTCGGTCACGAAGCGGATCAGCCGCGCGCGGGGGCCGGCCGGGTCGGGCTGCAGCTCGTCGAGCACGCCGCAGATGGACCGCACAACGTCGAGGTTGCTGCGCGGCTGGCGGGCGCCGATGGCGAGAGTGGCGCCGGGCTCGGCCTGCTCCAATGCGCGCACCAGCGCCTCGGCGTGGTCGTCTACGAACAGCCAGTCCCGCTGGTTGCTGCCGTCGCCGTACACCGGCAGATCTTTGCCCTCCAGCGCGTTCAGCGTGACGAGCGGGATCAGCTTCTCCGGGAACTGCCAGGGGCCGTAGTTGTTGGTCGTGTTGGTCACGAAGGCCGGCAGGCCGTAGGTGTGCCACCAGGCGCGGACGAGATGATCGGAGGCGGCCTTGCTGGCGGAGTAGGGGCTGCGCGGGTCGTAGGGCGTGTCCTCCGTGAACGGCGGATCATGCGGCCCGAGCGCGCCGAACACCTCGTCTGTCGAGACGTGGTGGAAGCGGAAGTGGGCGCGCGCCTCGCCGGCGAGGCCGGACCAGTGCGCGCGCGCGGCCTCCAGCAGCACGAAGGTGCCGGTGACGTTGCTGTGGATGAACGGCGCCGGGCCGTCGATGCTGCGGTCCACGTGGGTCTCGGCCGCGAGGTGCATCACGGCATCGGGCCGGTGCTCGGCGAAGATGCCGCGCATCGCGTCCGCGTCGGCCACGTCCGCGCGGAGGTGCAAATGTCGCTCGTGCCCGCGCGCCTCCTCAAGCGCGTCCTCGGACGCGGCGTAGGTCATCCGGTCCACGTTGACCACGTGGTGGCCCGTCGTGCGGATGAGGTGGCGGATAACGGCGGAGCCGATGAAGCCGCAACCGCCGGTCAGGAGTATTCGCATAAGTTCGCCCATGCTGTGCCGTGCGCACTCTCATGGCAAATTCCACACGCTCCCGCCACGGGTCAAACGCACGCGTGGGTTGGGGAGGCATCGGTTTTCTGCTAGAAGTTCATGGCTGGAATGCTGATGAGCAACAGATCCGCGCCCGCGAGCGCACAAGCCACCGTGCCGTGGGCGACGCTGTCATGCGGCGCCGTGCAGGGTTGGCTTGCCGACGCTGCCCCCGGCGCGCACGTGGCGCTGCTGGTGGATGGCCGGGTGGTCGCCGCGGCTCCGGCTGGACCGGGGGCATTCAGCCTCGCGCTGCCGGGCCTCGCCCAGGGCCGGGTCATCGAGGTGCGGCGGACCGACACCGGGGCGCGCCTGCTGCTGCCGGCTGATCCCACCTCGGTGCAGCGGCCGCGCTGGGAAGGCTGCGCCGTGCGGGATGGCCGGATCGAGGGTGAGTTCACCCTGGCGGACGCCGTGCCGGTGCTGGTCGAAATGCTCGACGGGGATCGCGTGCACGCACATGGTTTCTCCGAGCCGGAGGGCACGCGGCACCGCTTCGTTCTCGCACTGCCCACCCTGCTGCCAGCCGGCCAGACGGTCCGGCTCGTGCCTCGCATCGGGGGCCTCTCGCTACCCGAGGCGGCCCTCTCGCTGACCGCCGAGGCGGTTGGGATCGTGGGCTACGTGGA
>JBBSIT010000409.1:0-4839 GCA_038231995.1 Acetobacterales bacterium
CGTGGCTCGGTTTGGTTCCGTGGCACGGGACGGATACATTCCGGAACCGGCGCGGAACCAAATGAAAGCAAAACAGCGCAAAGCACGTCAACCCAGCACATAGCAGCGCAATACTAAATCTCACATTTACAGAGCTTTAGCAAAGGGGCGCAGGCTCGCACAAACCATGGCAAATCGTTACCCTATCCTTGCCAAGGTTGGGGTCGAGGGTTCGAATCCCTTCGCCCGCTCCAATTCCTCCCGGTGCGATCAGCGGCATCTGGGCATCTGCGTCCAGGCCTGCCGGGTCCGATCTGCGGACGCAAGTTCAGCCTCGGCTCACCCGCAGCGTCGCGTCCTCGCGCCGTTCCACGCCGGGCAGCAGCTCCAGGCCGTGGCCGGCGCCGTCGGGCACGCGGACCTCGCCGCCGGCCACCTGGGGCAGCGCTGTCACCAGTTCCTTGTACCAGCCGGTGTAGAAGGCGCGCACGCATTCCTGGATCACCGCGTTGCGCGCGTGCAGCGAGAAGTGGCAGGACGCGGCCCAAACCACCGGGCCGGTGCAGTCATGCGGCGCCACCGGCACCTTCCAGGCGTCGGCGAGGGCTGCGATGCGCTTGGCCTCGGTCACGCCGCCGCACCAGGACAGGTCGAGCATCGCCACTCCGGCGACGCCCGTCGCCAGGTACTCGCGGTAGGCGTTCACCCCGTTCAGCGTCTCGGACGCGCAGATCAGGGCGCGGCAGTCGGGCGCGTAGTGGGCGAGGTCGGACGGGCTGTCGAGGCGGAACGAGTCCTCGTGCCAGTAGGTGTCGAATTGGGCCAGCTCGCGCGCCAGCCGCCGGGCCATGGGCAGGGACCAGAGCGAGTGGAACTCGACCATGATGTCCATCTGGCGGCCCACCGCGTCGCGGATGCGGCGGAACGGCTCCAGCGCGCGGTCGAGCTCGGCGGGGGAGATGTCGAGGCCGCCGGTGCGCTCGGCCGCCGGGTCGAACGGCCAGATCTTCATGCCGGTGATGCCCTGCTCCAGCAGGGAGCGGGCGAGCTCGTCCGGCCGGTGCAGGAAGGCGTCGAGGTCCTCGTACGGGCCGGCGGTCTCGCCGGCGTGCCAGTTGGCCACGGCCTGGGCGCTGACGTCGCGGACGTATCTGTAGCCGGCGCAGGTGTTGTAGACGCGGATGCTGTCGCGCGAGCGGCCGCCGAGCGCGTCGCACAGCGGCAGGTTGATCGACTTCGCGAACAGGTCCCACATGGCGATGTCGAGCGCGCTGTTGCCGCGCGTCTCGGCGCCGACGCCGCGCCAGCCGAGATACCAGCCGTTGAGCGCGCGGTGGTGCGCCTCGATCCGGCGGGGGTCCTTTCCGAGGAGCTGGGGCGCCGCGGTCTCGTGGATGTAGGCCTCCACGGCGGCGGCGCCCATGAACGTCTCGCCCAGGCCGGTCAGGCCCTCGTCGGTGCGGAGCAGCGCCCAGCAGATGTTGGGGAACTCGGCGAGACGCAGGGTCTCGATGGCGGTGATTTTCACCTTGCGGCGCCTACTGGCCGCGCGCCTTGCGCAGCTCGGCCTGGATCGCGTCGATCACGTCCTGGCCGATCGTCGCCGCGTGGCGCTGATGCACCGACTGGGCCTGGGCGCGCATGCGGTCCTGCTCGGCGGGGCTGATCTCGTTCACCTGCATGCCCTCGCGCTTGACCTTCTCCAGGCTGACCGCCTCGCCCTCGCGCCCGACCCGGCGTTCCTCGGCGCCGTCGAGCACCGCGCGGTCCCGCAGCGTCGCCTGGTCCTCCGCCGGAAGCTGATCCCACAGCCGCTTGGAGTACGGAGAGGTATTTCTGCACTCCCGGCAGCTTCATGGTCTCGATGGCGACGTTCGGGTTCTCCTGGCCGTCGATCGCCCAGGTTTCCAGCGCGGGATAGACCTCGCCGAACGCCATCGGCACGGCGCTGGAGCCCATGTTGCGGAAGGCTTCGGGGGAGGTATTGTTCTGCATCACGCGCATGCACACGCCCCTGGAAGTCCTCCCACTTGGTGATCGGCCGGCGGCTGTCGGTGGCGTTGCGGAAGCCGTTCTCCCACCGGGCGAGATTGACGAGGCCGACGCCTTCGGGCCGCCGGGTCACGTCCTGGCCGAAGGGGCCATCGTGCACATGGCCGGCCCACGTGCTTACCAGCGGCTACCGCCTACCGCCGGCTGATCGCGGGTCTCGGGAGCCGGCAGCCTGCCAGCCGCCTCGATTGCCGCCCAGACCTCATCGGCCGACGCGATGGTCCCGCGGCGCTCCAGACCGACCAGGAACGCCTTGGTTGAGAGCAGGTGCACATTGCCGGGCAGCACGAAACGCTTCGTGGCGACGTCGCTGTCCTCGTACAGCAGGAGCACAGGATCGTCCGGCGCCTGGGTGATCTCGTCCAAGCGGGCCAGGAGTTCGGCGACCGCCGCCTCGCCCTGGCCTTTCTGCCGACCGGTTTCGCCGGCTGCGCGCCGTGCGGCCGCCGCGTCGCCGACGGCCGTCCTGAATTTCAGCACGGCGTCGGGGTAAGCGCGCACGAACTCCGCTATCCGGCGTGCGTCCTCGTGCCGCGTGTCTCGCGTCGCCTCGAACAGCACCTGATCCGCGACGACAACGGGCAGCCCGGGCGCAAGCAGGAGGCGGAGCCGGTCGGCCTTGGCGAGCGAGATCAATGGGCCAGCATCGGGGATGAGAAGGACGACGCGGCGGCTCAACGGCCCGCCTGGTCCAGCAGCTCAAGCATGGTGTCCGCCATCCGGTCCACCTCAGCCTTAGGGAGCTGCGGCAGTGGCAGGCGGCGCTCCGCGAGCCGGTCCAGCAGCTCGCCATAACCGATGCCGAGCGCGTCCATCGCGCGCTGGCGGCCGATCTCGCCGCGGCTGAACGCGAGGAGGGCGTCGGTGCTGGTCCGAGCCGGCTTACTGAGTTCGTTCATCGGAAGCCTCCAGCCCCGAGCGTAGACCAGAACCCCCTGGGTACAAAGGAACTTAGTTCGCAAGCTGGGTTGCGGTGTCAGGGCATGGGCTGGCCGCTACGAGCCGTGCATCGTGCCGGGAAAGGCGGCGCGGTAGGCGGCGTCGATGTCGGCCATGCGGTCGAGGGTGAAGGCGAGGACGTTCACGACGGCCTCGACGGTCTCGATCTCGTCGAGCGTGAGGATGCGGCCGCGCCGGCTCTTGAGGTATTTGTCGAGCACCTGGTAGCCGCCGATGGTGAAGCCCCACACCTCGGGCGGCACGTCGGCGAAGCTCTGGGCGGGGTTGATGTGGATGCGGCGGTCCGGGAGCGAGTAGCGTACCGCCTCGACCCGCTCGTCCCCCTTGCCGGCGAAGCCGCCGAGGCCGCGCTTCGGCACGGCGCGTAGCAGGTGCGCCTCCATCAGCCCGGCGCCGAGTGCCGCGAGCGCCGCGAAGGCCGCGTCGTCCTCCGGGAAGGGGATGCGCGGGAAATCGGAGCGCAGGAACTCGGCGTAGGCGGCGCGATAGGCGGGCGCGTGCAGGACGGCGTAGATGTAGCCGAGGACCGCTTCCGGCGGGTGATGCCGCCCGAGGCGCGCATCGAGCCATTGACGGAAGGCGGGCGCGATGTTCTCGATCCGCTCCTTGCCGGCGAACGGGTCGGGGGCGTCGCCGAACAGGTCGGCTTTGCCGGGCTTGGCATCGACAGGTGGCGGGTAGAGGTAGAGTGGAAAGACGAAGCCATTGTTGGATGTTTTTGGCGACATGCAGATTACCTCAGTGATCGCGTTGGTGATCTGCACATGCGAAAATGACTCTCCTTTTGTGAGCCGAGACGTTATAAGTCCAACATTCTTTCCGCTGGTAAGGTTACGCATCACTGCATCACGCGGTCGGCAGTGAAAGCCCCGGGAATGGCCGCTATAGAATGTAAATCTACGGTCAAACGGCCTGTATAGGATTGGCCGAAATTTCTCCTGGACCAAACCTGCCGATCGCACGTCGGTCTGAGCCCAATCTACCCTCCAATCCTGAACATCTTTCCCTAGTGAAAATTCCAGGCGAGCTTGCTCTGGGCTAAGGCTTACAAATCGTTCTATATTTGATGTCGCCTCCTTCAAACTGAAATGTATTGCTAAACTATCGCGTGCGGTTACTATTCCAACACTATTTAGAGGAAAAATCGTTGTTACCGACCATTCTCGCTCAAACACCGTGGCCCGTGCCTGATCGCGCGAAACGAATAGCCATTGTGGGTTGCTCGGCTGGATTGACACCCACTCGATGCCAGCAACGTCCGTTCGCGCCGTCCACTCGTATTTTGTCTGCCGCTTGCCCCACAGATCGGCACGCCAAACACCCCGCTTTATGCCGGGCTTCTTGACAAAAAGGCTGATCGCGACGCCCTGCTCTATGTCGAATACATTCTCGTCGTCACCCCCGTCCGGAGCACGTTCGCCTTTCTTAGCGTTCCCGTGAAGGTCGATGAACCGGATCTGATCGAAAGACCGCATAAGCGACTGGCGCATCCCGCGGAATGTCGGGTTGTCGAGGAAGCTGTGATTGGTGATGACCGCGACGATCCCTTCTCCTGCGGCATCAATCCGTTCCTGTGCGAACGCTAGAAACTTGACGTAATCGTCCTGAAGCCATTTCGAGTTGCGCTCGCCCAGTGGAACGATGCGCTCGATCCCATCCTCGCCGGTTTCTACAAGCGACTTGTATTTATCGATGCGGCCCTTCGCGGCCGGGCCGTTGTTCCTGCTGTGCCCGGCATAGGGCGGGTTGCCCGTGATCACCAGGATCGGGCGCTCCTTGACCGCCTGCGCTGCCTCGGTCTCGTCGGACAGCGCCGGCAGGAACAGGTTGCGGACCGGCGCGATCGGC
>JBBSIT010000410.1:0-4833 GCA_038231995.1 Acetobacterales bacterium
GGGCTGATCGGGCCGAACGGGTCCGGCAAGACCACGCTGTTCAACTGCATCAGCGGCATCTACCGGCCCGGCGAAGGAGAGGTGCGCCTGGAAGGGCAGTCGCTGCAGACGGTCAGCCGGCACCGCATCGTCGATCTCGGCATCGGGCGGACCTTCCAGAACGTCGCGCTGTTCCGCAGCATGAGCGTGCGGGACAACATGCTGGCCGGCGCGCACCATCTCGGTCGGTCCGGCTTCATCGCCAACGCGCTGCGGCTGCCCGTGGTCCGGCGGGAGGCGGCGGCGGCGCGGGGCAAGCTGGAGCACCTGCTCGACCTGCTGCGCCTGCGCGACGTGGCCGACGCGCCGGTGGCCAGCCTGCCGTTCGGCACGCAGAAGCGGGTGGAGCTGGCCCGCGCGCTGATCGGCGACCCGAAGCTGCTGCTGCTGGACGAGCCCGCGGGCGGGCTGAACCACTCGGAGGTGGACGAGCTGGAAGGGCTGATGCGCCATATCCGGGCCGAGTTCGACCTCAGCATCCTGTTGGTCGAGCATCACATGAACCTGGTCATGCGCGTCTCGGACAAGGTGGTGGCGCTGGAGCTCGGCCTGAAGATCGCCGACGGCACGCCCGAGCAGGTCCAGAACGATCCCGACGTGATCCGCGCCTATCTCGGCGAACCGGTCGAGGACGCCCATGCCGCCCTTGCTTGAGGCGCCCCTGCTTGAAGCAAGCGGCCTGCACGCGGGATACGGCGAGGTGCAGGTCCTGCACGGGATCGACTTCGTGGTGGACCGGGGCGGCGTCACGGCGCTGCTCGGCGCCAACGGCGCGGGCAAGACGACGACCTTGCGCGCGCTGAGCGGCATGGTCCGCACCTCCGGCAGCATCACCTTCGACGGCGTGCGGATCGACGGCCGGGCCACCGAGGAGATCGCCCGGCGCGGCGTCGCGCACGTGCCGGACGGCCGCGGCACGCTCATGGAGCTGACCGTGGAGGAGAACCTGCGGCTCGGCGCCTACACCCGCCGGAGGGCCGAGGCGGCGCCCGATATGGAGCGCGTGTTCGGCTACTTCCCCCGCCTGAAGCAGCGGCTGCGACAGCAGGCCGGCACGCTGTCGGGCGGCGAGCAGCAGATGCTCGCGATCGGGCGCGCCCTGCTGCTGCGCCCGAAGCTGCTGCTGCTCGACGAGCCGTCCTTCGGGTTGGCGCCGCTGGTGGTGCGCGAGATCTTCGACATCATGCGCCGGGTCAACGAGGACGACGGGGTCAGCATCCTCCTCGTCGAGCAAAACGCCAGTCTGGCGCTCGCCGTCGCGGACCGCGCCTGCCTGCTGGAGACCGGGCGCATCGTGGTCGCCGGGCCGGCCGCCGAGATCCGCGAGGACGAGGCGATCCGCCGGTCGTATCTGGGGTATTGAGGCGCGATGACTGAGTTCCTGCACCAGGTCCTGTCCGGCATCGCCTCGGGCGGCATCTACGCCAGCGTCGCGCTGGCGCTGGTGATGATCTTCCAGGCGACGCACCACGTGAACTTCGCCCAGGGCGAGATGGCGATGTTCTCGACCTATATCGCGCTCGCGCTGATTCAGGCCGGGGTGCCGTACTGGGGGGCGTTCGCGATCACGGTCGCGGCCTCGATGGTGATCGGGGCGGCGATCCAGCGCGTGCTGCTGACGCCGATGGCCGGGTCGCCGGTGCTGGCCAGCGTGGGCGTGTTCATCGGGCTGCTGCTGATCTTCAACAGCGTCGCGGGCTGGCTGTTCACGTATCAGCTCAAGCAGTTCCCGAGCCCGTTCGAGGGGCCGCCGGTGCTGGGTGGGTTCGTCACCCGGCATGACCTCGGCTCGACGGCCGTCACCCTGGCTGTGCTCTCCTTGGTCTACACGTTCTTCCGCTTCACCAACCTCGGCCTGGCGATGCGCGCCTCCGCCTACAACCCGGCGTCCAGCCGGCTGATGGGCATCCGGGTGGACCGGATGCTGTCGCTCGGCTGGGGCCTGGCCGCGGCCATCGGCGCGGTGGCCGGGATGATGATCGCCCCGGTGGTGTTCCTCGATCCCAACATGATGTCGGGCGTGCTGCTGTACGCGTTCGCAGGCGCCTTGCTGGGCGGCATCTCCAACCCGCTCGGCGCGGTGGCCGGCGGCTTCGCCATCGGCGTCATCGAGAACCTCGCCGGCGCCTACCTGGTCGGCAACGAGCTCAAGCTGACCCTGGCGCTCGTGATTATCGTCGTGGTGCTCACGGTCAAGCCGGCGGGCCTGTTCGGCAAGAGCGTGGTCAGCAGGGTCTGATGCGCTCCCTGCCGCCCTGGGCCGCCGTGCTCCTGCTCTGCGCGGCGGCAACCCCCGCCTTCCTGGTCAGCGACTACCGGCTGTTCCAGCTCACCATGGTCGTCGTCTATTCCGTCGCGATCCTGGGCCTTGCCCTCGTGACCGGCTTCAACGGACAGATCTCGCTGGGCCACGGCGCCTTCTACGCGGTCGGCGCCTACGTCACGGCCATCCTGATGTCGCTCTACGACGTGCCGTACTGGGCGACGCTGCCCGTCTCCGCGGTGGTCTGCGCGGCCATCGGCTTCCTCGTGGGGCTGCCGGCGCTGCGGCTGGGCGGGCTCTATTTGGCGCTGACCACCTTCGCCCTAGCCGTTGCCACGCCGCAATTGCTGAAATACCACCTGTTCGAGGGCTGGACCGGCGGGGTGCAGGGCATCGTGGTGTTCAAGCCGGACCCGCCCTTCGGCCTGCCGCTCAGCGCGGACCAGTGGCTTTATCTGTTCACTCTGGCCGTCGGCGCCGTCATGTTCCTCGTGGCGGCCAACCTGGTGCGCGGCCGTATCGGCCTCGCGGTGCGCGCCATCCGGGACCACTCCCTCGCCGCTGAGGCGACGGGGATCGACGTCGCCCTGTGCAAGACGCGCACCTTCGCGGCCAGCGCGATGTTCACCGGGATCGCCGGGTCGCTGGGCGCCATAGCCGTGGGGTTCGTGGCGCCGGACAGCTTCACGGTGTTCTTGTCGATCACGCTGTTCGTCGGGCTGGTGGTGGGCGGGGTCGCCTCGGTCGCCGGGCCGGTGTTCGGCGGCTTCTTCATCGCGTTCCTGCCCAATATCGCCGAGGAGGTCTCGAAGGCGGCGCCTGGCGCCATCTATGGCGTGATCCTGATCGCCTTCATGTACCTGCTGCCATCGGGCGTCGCGGGCGGGCTGGGCAGCCTGCTGCGGCGGGTCGTGCGGCGGCCGGCGTGACTGAACAACAACGTCAACACGGGAGGTTCCATGTATCGTCGCACCCTGCTCGCAGCCGCGGGCCCGCTCGCCACATTCGGCATCCTGGGCCGCGCAGGGCCGGCCGCGGCCCAAGCGCCCGGCGTCACCGCCACCGAAATCAAGATCGGCCAGACGGAGGCCTACAGCGGCCCGGCCTCGGCCTATGGCGCGATCGGGCGCGGGCTCGTCGCCTTCTTCAAGCGGGTCAACGACCAGGGCGGCATCGCCGGGCGCCGCATCAACTTCATCTCGGTCGATGACGGCTACCTGCCGCCCAAGACGGTCGAGCAGACCCGCCGGCTCGTGGAGCAGGAGGGCGTGTCGTTCATGCTCAACGGGCTGGGCACGCCGCCGAACACGGCGGTCCAGCGCTACCTGAACCAGAAGAAGGTGCCGCAGCTCTTCGTCGCCACCGGCGCGGATAAATGGGCCAACCCGAAGGAGTTCCCGTGGACGATGGGCTGGCAGCCCAGCTACCGGACGGAAGCGCAGATCTACGCCAAGTACATCCTGCAGAACAAGCCGGACGGCAAGATCGCGATCCTCTATCAGAACGACGATTTCGGGAAGGATTACCTCGCCGGGCTGCGCGACGTGCTCGGCGACAAGTATGACCGCATGGTGGTCAAGGCGGTCAGCTACGAGGTGACGGACCCGACGATCGACAGCCAGGCCGTGACGATGCAGGGCTCCGGCGCCGACGTGCTCGTGACCGCGGCGACGCCGAAATTCGCCGCGCAGATCATCCGCAAGATCTACGACCTCAACTGGAAGCCGCTGCACCTGCTGACCGACGTGTCGCTCTCGGTCGCGGCCGTGATCAACCCGGCCGGACCGGAGCGCGCCGTCGGCATGATCGCGGCCGCCTATCTCAAGGAGGCCACCGACCCGGCGCTCGCGAACGATCCGGGCATGAACGAGTGGCGGGCGTTCATGAAGGAGTACATGCCGGACGCCGACGTCACGGACTCGAACTACCCGTATGCCTACGGCGTGGGCGTCACTACCATGCAGGTGCTGAAGCAGTGCGACGGCGATTTCTCACGCGAGAACATCATGAAGCAGGCGGCCAACCTGAAGAACCTAGAGGTCGCCACCCTCCTGCCCGGCATCGTCGTCAACACCAGCCCGACCAATTTCCACCCGATCCAGCAGATGCAGCTGCAACGCTGGAACGGGACGCGCTGGGAGCTGTTCGGCAGCGTGATCGAGGGGGCCGGTAGCTAAACCGCGTCCAGTTTGAAAACCATGGTCCTGTCCGCCTCTGGCCAGAGAAGGTGACTGCGATGCCGTGCCCCTGATCACAGGGGCGGGACTATGATTTCCAAACTGGACGGGGTTTAGATCACTCAGCCGCGGCGGACGGCTCCTCCTGACGCAGGGTCAGGCGGAAGCCCTCGTACCTGTTCGCCGCGACCTCGTCGCAAGTCTGCCGATACACTCCGACGCCGCCGATATAGGGCATGAACACGCGCGAGCGTGGTGCAGGGATCAGATGATTGGTGCTGAGGCGCTGGGCAGCGTAGGAGTTCGGCTCCTCTCCTGATCCCCGGATGCCAACTTTGCCGTTCAAGCTGAACC
>JBBSIT010000411.1:0-4831 GCA_038231995.1 Acetobacterales bacterium
GAAGACGAGCGGGACGGCCGCACCCGCGATGAGGGCGGCGCCCGCGATGACCACGCCCCCCCCGGCGACCACGGCCAGGGGGACCGCGGCGACCGGCGACGACACCATCAAGATCGTCGAGGAGAAGCTGACGGTCGGCAAGCGGGCGGTGAACCGCGGCGGCGCGCGCGTGCGTTCCTACGTGGTCGAGACCCCGGTCGAGGAGCAGGTCACCCTGCGCGACGAGTCCGTGCGCGTCGAGCGCCGGCCCGTGACCGACGGCCGCCCCGTGACGGACGCCGACTTCAAGGAGCGTTCGGTGGAGATGCGTGAGACCGACGAGGAAGCGGTGGTGGGCAAGACCGCCCGCGTCGTCGAGGAGATCAGCTTGCGCAAGGAGGCCACTGATCGTGTCGAGACCGTGCGCGACACCGTGCGCCGCACTGAGGTGGACATTCAGGACACCACGGACGTGAACCGTACGGCCGGGACCATGGGCACGAGCGGCAGCAACCCGCCCGGCACGGCGGCGAGCCGGGCCGTGGACCGCACGACCGGCACCAACCTGAGCGGCGCCAACCCGGGCGGCGACGCGCCGGACGGCACGCCGGGCAATCCGAAGGGCACGATGGCGAGCCGGGCCGTGGACAAGACGCTCGGCACCAACGTCAGCGGCGCCAACCCGGGCGGCAGCGCGCCGGACGGCACGCGGGGCAACCCGAAGGGCACGGAGGCGAGCCGCGCCGTGGACAAGACGCTCGGCACCAACATCAGCGGTGCCAACCCGACGCGGAAGACCTGAGTCCCGCGACACCTGCTGTCAGGGGAGGGCCGGCTGGCCCTCCCCGTTCCAGGCGGCGCCTGCGCCGTTCGACCCACCTTGCAAGGACCTGCCCGATGAAGACGCCAGCCCTCGCTTTTGCAGCGACATTGCTCGCCACGGCAGCCGTGGCCCAGACTGCCGCGCCTGGCAGCACTGTGCCCGGGGCCACATCCAACGCACCCATGCCAGGTGTCAGCTCCTCGACGGGCGCTGCGCCGGGCACGGGCGTCGTGAACGGCAACACCGGCGCGGCCGCCGCCTCGGGAGACCGTAACCAGGCCGTCGCCACCACCGACGCCAACGCGTCGCAACCGGCGCGCGGCGCCAACTCGTTCAGCCAGGGCGAGGCGCGGCGGCGGATCGAGAGCCGCGGCTTCTCATCCGTGTCCGGCTTGCGCAAGGACAACGGCGGCGTGTGGCGCGGCCAGGCGACGCATGACGGCCAGCCGGTCAATGTGTGGCTGGACTACAAGGGCAATGTCGGCCAGCAGAACGGCACGGCGAGCACCGGCGCTGCCCGTGGCAACCCGCCCGTCACAGCGGCTGGACGCGCGACCGACCGTACTCTCGGCACCAACGCGACCGGCACCAACCCGCGCACCAACGCCCCCGACGGCACGCCCGGCAACCCGCCCGGCACGGCCGCCGGACGCGCCATGGATCGGACGCTCGGCACGAACACCACCGGCGTCAATCCGGGCGCCAACGCTCCGGACGGCACGCCCGGCAATCCGCCGGGCACGGCGGCAGGCCGCGCCATCGACCGCACGCTCGGCACCAACACGACCGGCGCCAACCCGAGTGGCAGCAATGCAACTACGGGCGCCGCCCCACGATAGTCACCTGCCCGCCGTGCTGCGGCACGGCGGGCGATGACGCTGTCATCAAGTCGCGGATCTCCGGTCCGCCCCGCGAGGAGCAGACTGCCATGGCTGACCTGCGATCGGGTGCTGACGGCCCGCAAACTGGACCGGAGCGCCGGGATACGAACCCCGCGGCTTGGCCAAGGCCCGCCCTCGTCACCTTGGGCGTGCTGCTCCTGCTTGCCATCATCGGCTGGTGGCTCGCCATGAGCCGCGGAGGCCGGCTCACGGAGGCGGATCAGAGGACTCAAGGCCTCAACACGCAGGTATCGCAACTGAACGGCACGCTGACGCAGGAACGTCAGGCCGCCGGCGATCTCGCTGCCCTGAACCAGCGGGCCGAGCAGGCCCGCGCGGCCCTCGCCTCGGCGGAGCAGGCGCGTACGGCCGCGGAGGCGCGGGCGAAGGAACTGCAGGCAGCCCTGCCCGACGCGGAGCGCCGCGCCGCCGACCTGAAGCAGCAGGCTGACGAACAGGATCAGCGTGCCGCGGCGGCGCGCACCGCAGTCGAGGAGGCGGACCGGCATGTGCAGGCTGCGCAGGCGCGGGTGACCGAGCTGACCGAGGCGGCCAACACGGCCGAGTCGCACGTCAACGAGCTGCAGTCGGCCGCCAGCGCCGCCGAGAAGAGCGCCAATGATTTCCGCGAAGCCGCGACGGTGGCCGAAGCCACCCTGAAGGAGAATC
Source organism: Acetobacterales bacterium (assembly GCA_038231995.1). Lineage (GTDB taxonomy): Bacteria > Pseudomonadota > Alphaproteobacteria > Acetobacterales > Acetobacteraceae > JBBSIT01. The sequence continues at coordinate 2,353 of JBBSIT010000411.1, forward strand.
GCGCCGAGGCGGATCGCCTCGATGCGGAACTCAAGGCGCTTACGACGTCCCGCAACGAGTCCAGCGCGACGCTGCAGCAGCTTGAGGGGCGCGCCACCGACATGGGCGCCCGGATGCAGACGGCAGAGGGCCGGATCGCGGCGCTGCTGACCGAGTCCGGCAAGGCCCAGGAGACCCTGACGGAGCGCGCGGCGGCGGCCGCCGGCACCGAGCAGCGCCTGCGCGGCCTGCGCGAGCAGGTCGAGATCGCCGAGGCGGACCTGGCAACTCGCCGGTCGGCCCTCGCTGAGAGCGAGTCACGCGCTGCCCAGACAGCCCGGCAGGCGGAGGCGGCGCTCGGACGCGTGGCATCCGCCGAGGCGCGGGCGGCCGAGCTGGGGACCAATACCACCCAATTGGAGGCACGCCTGGCGGAACTGCGCAACGCGGCCGCCGCGGCCCAGTCTGCCTACACCGAGCGCGCCGCCGCCGTGCAGCGTACCGAAGCGGAGCTGTCGCGGTTGAGCACGGCTCAGGAGCAGGCGAGCGCTGCGGTGCGCGCGGCGGAAGCCCGGCTCGCCGAGGTCACTCGGGCCGGCGCCGAGCAGGAGCAGCGCGCGGCATCGCTGCAGCAGCAGCTTAGCGCGGCGGAGCAGGCGCTGGCCCAGCGGGTTCAAGCCGCGGCGGCAGGTGACCAGGCCCTGGCCAGGCTCCGCGGCGAGCAGCAGGCGATCGAGGCCCAGCTCGCGGCGCAGCGCGCGGCGTTGGAGCAGGCGACCGCCCGCACGGCCGAGGCAACGCGGATCGCAGAGGAGGCCACGGCGCGCGGTCGTTCCCTGGAGGAAGCCGCCCAGGCGGCGCAGGCCAGGGCGGAGCAGATCAACCGCGATGCTGCTGCGGCCGAGCAGCGCGTAGCCGAGCAGCGGCAGGAGTTGGCGCGGCTGCAGGAGGCAGCGCGCGCAGCGACCCAGCCGGCGCCCGCAGCACAGCCCGCTGCGCCGGCGCAGCAGTAGCAGTTCACGCCGTTGGGCTTTCTGATCCAACAGGGTAGAGTGCCAAGGATCGCGTTACGAACCGCCGCGTCGTCCGAGGATCGGCAGCGTATGGTGCGCCGGGCTGATCCAGACGGGAGCAGCTTCTCCGCTGCTCTGCCTTCGTCCTCGTGCCTGTCGGCTGCCCGGCGATCGAGGACGTCCTCCTGCTGCGAGCCGGGTCGCAGCCCACAACATCCATTCGGGAGACCCATCATGCGTATCACCTTCCCACTCGCAGCCGTGGCCCTCACGCTTGGCCTGGCCGCGCCGGCGTTCGCTCAGTCAGGGGCGACCCAGACCCCGCCGTCTCCCAACGCCAGCTCCAGCGCGCCTACGCCGCCGGCCAGCCTTCCGTCCGGAGCTGCGACGACCAACCCGAGCGCAGCAGGCGGCGCCACCCCCACGATGGGCGCGCAGACCGGGACAACGGGCACGGCGCGGCCGGTGGCGCCCAGCGGATCGACGAACAACGATCCCTCCGGCGCATTCAAGCAGACCGTGCCGCAGCCGAGCACGACGCGCTGATGCGCCATCGCCGGTCGCGTGCGGTATCGGCCTGAATAAATAAGAACGCTGCAATGTCGGCCTGCTCGTGCAGGCCGACGCTAGCGTATCCATTATGGACTGCCCGTGAGCCGGCATAAGGCCGCTCTCGGCGCTTCCCACCATTGGGGCAACCCGGTATGGCCTCGCGTCATGAACGACGCAGCTCCTGATCCCGCCACCCTCGGGTGGTCGCCCCTGCAGACCGACGGCTTTCCGGCCCACGTAGGCCCGCTCTGGGTCCGCGAGGGAGTCGGGCCGCCGCGCTTCGCCATGCTGGCGGACGAGCGCCACATCAATGTCCACGGCATCGTGCATGGCGGCATGCTCATGACCTTCGCGGACACCGGGCTGGGCATCACGGTGTGGGAGGCGGCGGGCCGGCAGCCCTGCGTCACGATCCAGTTCGCCATCCAGTTCCTCGACGCCGTGCGGCCCGGCGACTTCGTGGAGCTGGACGCCGAGGTGCTGCGGCGCTCGCCGAGCGTCGTGTTCGTGCGCGGGACGCTGCGCTGCGGGAAGCGCCAGGTCGCGTCGGTCGATGGGGTCTGGAAGATGATCCGGGCGAAGGCCTGACCCGGGTTCAGCCGCCCCCGACCCGCGCACGGTCCACGATGGCCTGGGTATCCAGCCCGCGCGGCAAGGTGCCGAACGCCTGGCCCCAATCCCCGGCCAGCCGCGTGGCGCAGAACGCGTCGGCCACGGCCGGGGTGGAGTAGCGCACGAACAGGCTTCCCTGCAGCGCAACCGCCATCCGCTCCACGACCCGGCGCGCCACCGGTTCTAGCCGCAATGCTGTTCAGTTAGGTTTACGGAGCGCGTAAGCTGCCGGTCCGGTATTGGGGGATGGGCAGCGATGGCTGGTGTTCCTGCTGGCCTTCCGGCCGGCGTGCGTTTGAGCGACTACATCAGCCTTGGCGTGA
>JBBSIT010000412.1:0-4824 GCA_038231995.1 Acetobacterales bacterium
ACTCAGGCGTTTACCCGCGTAAGATGCGGACAAACTGCCTGAAAGCGCTTTAGAGGACCCCTGATGAGCACGCAACCCGAGATCGCCTCCGACCGCAACCTCGCCCTCGACCTGGTGCGCGTGACCGAGGCGGCGGCGCTGGCGGCCTCGCGCTGGATGGGCCGCGGCCAGAAGAACGACGCCGACGGCGCGGCCGTGGAAGCCATGCGCAAGGCGTTCGACAGCGTGGCCATCGAGGGCACCGTCGTGATCGGCGAGGGCGAGATGGACGAGGCGCCGATGCTCTACATCGGCGAGCGCGTCGGCGCCGGCGGGCCGGCGATGGACATCGCGGTGGACCCCTTGGAGGGCACGAGCATCACCGCCAAGGGCGGGCCGAACGCGCTCGCCGTCGTGGCGCTCGCCGAGCATGGCAACTTCCTGCACGCGCCCGATATCTACATGGACAAGATCGCCGTGGGCGGCGGCTTGCCGGACGGCGTGGTGGACCTCGATGCGCCGGTGGCGGAGAACCTGCGCAACTTGGCCCGCGCGAAGCAGCGCGAGGTCGGCGATCTCGTCGTCTGCATGCTCGATCGCGACCGGCACAAGGAACTGGTCGCCCGCTGCCGCGAGGCCGGGGCGCGCATCATGCTGCTGGGCGACGGCGACGTCGCCGGCGTGATCGCGGCGGCGCTCCCGGAGGGCGGCGTGGACATCTATATGGGCTCCGGCGGCGCTCCCGAGGGCGTGCTGGCCGCCGCGGCATTGCGTTGCATCGGCGGCCAGATGCAGGGACGGCTGCTCTACGAGGACGACGCGCAGATCGAGCGCGCCCGCTCCATGGGCGTGACCGATGCCAACCACAAATACGGCGTTGCCGAGATGGCGCGCGGCGACGTGGTGTTCGCGGCTACGGGCGTGACCAGCGGCGCCATGCTGCGCGGCGTGCGCCGGTTCGGCGCGGGCGCCGTCACGCACTCCATGGTGATGCGCAGCAAGTCCGGCACGGTCCGCTACATCGAGGCGCATCACAACTTCCAGACCAAGACCTGGCAACCCGCTTAGTGCCAGACCTCGGAATCCCGCAGGCAGCCCTTGGCGTCAGCAGCAGCCTGACCGGCCGGCGCTGGCTGTGGCGGGCGGGCGAGGACCGGGTGGCGCTCGGCATCGCCCAGCGGCTCGGCCTGCCCGAGATCGTCGGCCGGCTCCTCGCGGCACGCGGCGTGGACCTGGACGGCGCCGCCGACTTCCTGCAGCCCACGCTGCGCGCGCTGATGCCGGACCCGTCCTGCCTGATCGGCATGGACGGGGCCGCCGAGCGATTGGCCCGCGCGGTCCGCGCCGGCGAGACGGTGGGCGTGTTCGGCGACTACGACGTGGACGGCGCCTGTTCGGCCGCCATCATGACGCTGGTGCTGCGCGCCCTCGGCTGCCGCGTGCTGACCCACGTACCGGATCGGCTGGCCGAGGGCTACGGGCCGAACGCGCCGGCGCTGCAATCCCTCGTCGCCCGCGGCGCCACGCTGATCGCCTGCGTCGATTGCGGCACGTCGGCCGCCGAGCCGCTGGCGACGGTCGCGGGCCGTGCCGACGTGCTCGTGCTGGACCATCACCAGGCCGAGGGTCCGCCGCCCCCGGTGTTCGCCACGGTGAACCCCAACCGGCTCGACTGCGGATCGGGCCTGCATGGCGTCTGCGCGGCCACCATCGCGTTCCTGACCTGCGTCGCCACCGTGCGCGCGCTGCGCCGGGCCGGGCACTTCGCGACCCAGGCCGAGCCGGACCTGCGCGAGCTGCTCGACCTCGTGGCGCTGGCGACGGTGTGCGACGTGATGCCGCTCACCGGCCTCAACCGCGCCCTGGTGGCCCAGGGCCTGCGCGTCATGGCCCGGCGCGCGCGCGTCGGCGTCGCGGCGCTGCTGGAGGCTGCCTCGGTCAAGGACGCGCCGACCGCCTTCTCCTGCGGCTTCGCGCTCGGCCCGCGCATCAATGCCGGCGGGCGCATCAGCGAGGCGGATCTCGGTCTGCGACTGCTGCTATGCGAGGACCCGGTGGAGGCGCGCGCCCGCGCCGCCCAGCTCGACGCGGTGAATCGCCAGCGGCAGGACGTCGAGGCCGGCATCCTGGATGCCGCGCTGGCCGAGGCCGAGGCGCAGATGGCGGCCGGGCACGCCGCGCTGCTAATCCACGGCCCTGGCTGGCACCCCGGCGTGGTCGGCATCGTCGCCGGCCGAGTCAAGGAGCGGCACAACCGCCCGGCCTGCGTGGGCGCGCTGGCGGACGGCATCGTGCGGGGCTCTGGGCGCTCGGTGCCCGGCGTGGACCTGGGCGCCGCCGTGATCGCCGCGCGGCAGGCCGGGCTGCTGCTGACGGGCGGCGGGCACGCGATGGCGGCCGGGTTCTCGCTGCGGGAGCAGGACCTGCCGGCTTTCCATGCCCATCTCGACGAGCGGCTGGCCGATGCCGCGGCGCTGCCGCACGCCGCCGACCTCGCCGTCGAGGGCACGCTCGCCGTGCCCGGCGCCACGGTGGAGCTTGCGCAGCACGTGCTCCGTCTCGCGCCGTTCGGCGCCGGCAACCCCGAGCCGGTGTTCGCCCTGCCGCGCGTCCGCGTGGTGCGCGCCGACCGCATCGGCCGGGAGGGCGCGACGGTCCGCGCCTATGTCGAGGGGGAGGGAGGCGGCCCGCGGCTGAAGGCGCTGCTGTTCCGGGCGAAGGAGAGCGCGCTGGCCGACGCGCTGCTGGGTGTGCGGACGCCGCTGCACCTGGCGGGCCAGTTGCGGGCGGAGGAGTGGAACGGCACCGTGTCGGTGGGCTTCTTCGTTCAGGACGCCGCGCCGGCTTGATCTCCGACGGTCCGTCCAGTAGAGCGGCTAGAGCGGCTTCAGACCAACCGGCGACACTCTCGTCGCCGGTTGGTCTGAGTAGCCGCGTGAAACAAAGGCTAGGGTGTTTTCGGTCATGCCGAAAACGCCGTGGCTGCGCAACGCTTGCCCATGTCCCGTTCGTCTAGAGGCCTAGGACACGGCCCTTTCAAGGCTGTAACACGGGTTCGAATCCCGTACGGGGCACCAAGCAATCTCAATTACTTAGCTGACCTTCCGGGGCGCAAATCGCCAGAGTGGGGAGATAGGTGGGGAGTATGCCGGGTGTGGAAGGGCTTGGACGGGGGCGGACACATCGGGCAATGGTCTGGCATACTGCCCAAACCCCGCGCGCGCGGCCTCGTGTCCGCCGGCAGGTGGCGCAAGTTGCGCCACTCCAAACGCCGCGCGCGCGGGCTGATGGACGCCCCGCCATTTTTCCACCAATTCACAAAAACAAACGCCGCGCGCGCTTGGCATCACGCGGGCGGCGCTTTCGGCGTTCCTGAACGAACATGCTGCGCTATCGCCCGACATGGCGATCCGCATCGAGAAGGCCTTTGGCGTGTCGATGGAAACCCTCATGCGCATGCAGAACAGCTTCGACATCGCCCAGGCCCGCAAGCGGGAAGGGACGATCACGGTTGCCCGCTACGTCCCGAAAGCCCCTGAAGAACCCCAGCCAAAGCTGCTTTAACGAAAGTGCCCTAAGTGTTGGCGTTTATATACCAGTGCGACCCGGGCTGTCAGGCCAATGCCGGCAAGCTTTCGAAAATAGCTTGTACGAGTTCATCTATTTCACCCCTAAGTTCGTGAATAACGGCATTAACTGCCGCGATTGCACTACCGTCTCCGGTCCACGTTGGAACTTGGGCAAATCGGCCGCCTGAGCCACTAGCCCGCATCAGACCGAAGGCTTCAAGCGCATCCGACGGCGCCAAGCTCAGCGCTTCCACTTCTTTCATCGTAGCGTTCTCAGTCAGTTTGGCGCTCAGAGCACTGAGGTTTCGAATGCGGCGAGCGAGTCCAATAAGCGCCTCAACCACGTCCAGATCGAGCGCAATAGGGTCGACTGGGATGCGCATCGTATTCTCGCCGCCTTGGCGCAGATAATCGTCCGCCAATGCGGAATTATAGATCGCGGCGATATACAGCAGGAAATCCTCGGCGTTCAAGCCCCGATTCGCCAGCGCTCGCCGTAACGCGAGCGCTTCATCCCCGAGGTTATTGGCACCGTCCATGTGCCTCTGCCGGTCACGCAGCGGATTCTCAACACCCGTGTAATTCAACTGCTGTCGTGTTCCTGCTGCTTTCAGAACGATCCACTCGTCATTGAGCACAAATGCCTTTAGCCCAGCCTCCGGGTCTGTCTTGGTTGTAAAGGCAAGCTTCGGACTGATAGCATGACTTCCATCATCTCGCCATTGGTTAGATGTGCCCCAGCCCTCGGTTCTATCCTCGTGCATAGCCCGATCAAACGTGACCCTTGGTTCATAGTAGATCCAGCTTGTCATCTTCGCGTCCGGGTACCACGCGCACGACCGAGGAGCCGAACCTGTCAGCGTGCGTCTGATCCGTTTTGCGTCGAAGGTGATTGTCTTCGTCCGTATCTGCTCCAGAAGCCCCACGATCTTCTGCCGATCGGCTTCCGAAGCTCGGAGCAAGTGCGCGAGCTGATTGCTACCGGGCGAAGCATCAGGGGCTGGAAGGTTCGCAAGCTGGAACAACTGCCGCATTCGTGTCTCGACAAGGGCACGCTCCTTAGATTTAAAAACGTAACTCCCAAGCACCTGCTCTCGATCGTTACGATGAGAGGAGGTCCACGAGATCCCCGGTCGGCATGGTCAGGGCTCGGAGGAGTTTGATCCCGTGCTTTCGGGCGGTGGAGATGACCGAGCGCATGGTGGCGAAGATCTCCGCGCCGGCCAGGGTTCGGAAGCCGCCGGAGATCTTCATTCTCAGCTTCATCATGCGGATA
>JBBSIT010000413.1:0-4819 GCA_038231995.1 Acetobacterales bacterium
GGGCGCCGCAGCAGCGGTGGGAAGCACACAACCATCGGCACTGGGTTCGGGATCCGGGGACGGCGACAGGGAGAGCTTGACTCACGCCGCGAGTCCCGTGTCAAGCCGCTGTCCGATGGGTCCTACCTGGGCAGTTACCTTCTTATCCATGTGCTGCGCTTCTACGTCGGCGTTCACCCGCTCGCATCAGTTCTACATGCCTTCATCAGCGTCGAGGTGCTCGAGCGCGTTCGACAGCTCCAGAACAGGGGTCGGGAGCCCGTAGCTGCGCGCCTTGGCACAAAGTTTTCCATCAGCGGTGACGAAGCTGAGGCCGGCGGACTGCGCCAATGCTAGGTAGAAGCAGTCGTAGGCTGGATGGTCCAGCGCCACGGCGAGTCTCGTTGCCGGCTCGAGCATCCGCCGCATCGGGACCAGCTCCACGTCGGCGCGCTCCAGCAGGCGCGCGGCGAGCAGGGCCTCAAGCTCGGCCAGCTCCCTGCGACGCACCTTCTTCCAAAGAATGTTGGCGCACTCTGGGATGAGCAGGTCGGGGGCTGAAAGGCGGTAGCGCCGCAGCGCCAGCGCCTCGGCTGTGCCTGGCTCTTCGACCACCCATTTGATCGCTACGCTCGCGTCGACCACGAGCGTCCTCACCGTTCGTCCCGTCCCTCGCGCTGCAGCACTTCGGCAGGGGTATGCCGACGGTCGGCCGTCAGCCGACGTAAGTCGGCTGCGAGGCGCTCGAAGTCAGCCTCAGCCTCGCCCTCCAGGACTTGGCGCAGAATGTCGCGCACCTCGGCCTCGGCGGACTGCCCGTGGCGAGCAGCTCGGCGCTTGAGCCGGGCGATCAGCTCGTCGTCGACGTTACGCACGCTTAGATTTCCGGCCAAAGCCGCACTCCCACTTGCCAGCAATGCTAGCATTGCTCTCCCAAGACAAACAAGCTGCGCAAATTATGTTCGATTACGGGAGGGGAAGTCGGCCTCACATCTCGTCAAACGACCTTTTCAGGTTGTGCTTCGGTCGAGTTGCCATAACGCCCGATTCTGCGGCTGCCACCTGTAGATCACCGATAGAGATGTCGCTCCCCTCACCGATAGAGCTGTCGTGGCTGGCATTCTGCTGTGATGTCGGTGGAGCGGCCATGGCAGCGCTCCATCACGTCACGCCTCGACGGTCTCCGTCACCGGTGCGTCCGGCCCTGCCTCGGGCCTTGCCTTCGCCGGGCGGCCCTGCTTCTTCGGCGCCGGCGGAGCCGGCTCGGGCTCGACGGCGAACCTAGGCTTGCGGCCGAGCCCGAGCTCCTTGGCGATGGTTGAGCGGCGGGCGGCGTAGCTGGGCGCGACCATCGGGTAGTCCCGCGGCAAGCCCCAGCGCTCACGGTAGCCCTCGGGCGTCAGATCGAAGCGCACCTTCAGGTAGCGCTTGAGCATCTTCACCTTCGCCCCGTCCTCCAGGCAGACGAGGTAGTCGGGAAACACGGAGCGCTTGATCGGCACCGCCGGCTGTGGCTTGTCGGGCGCTGCGGGTGTTGGCTGATCGACGCCGGCCAGTGCCGCGTGCACGCTGCGGATCAGCGCGGGCAGCGCGTCGGGGGCGACGGCGTTGTTGGCCACGTGCGCCGAGACAATCTCGGCCGATAGGCGAAGCAGATCAGATGCAGACGGGGGTATGGTCTCGGACATCGGGTAATGCTCTCTCAATAGCAACAGGCTCCATATTGCCGAGGGATTGGGCGCAGCGCCACTGTCGACTTGGGGAGAGTTAACAAACATCATCGACATTGTATGGACGGTTCAGCCCAGCGCCCGATCCCAATGGCGCAGGCTGTCGCGGTTGACCGGGGAGCCTGCTGCCCTGTTGCGCGCGATGACGGCGGCATGAAAGGCGGCGGCCTCTTCCCGGCCGAGCAGGCTGCGCACGGCGGCGATGATCCGGGTGATGCGCAGGTGATTGTGGTCGAAGGGGGTCAGCCACCCGTCCGTCTCGGCGTAGAAGCGCGTCATGCGCCCGAGCCCCGCACGCAGGCCGGCCAGCACCTGCGGGTCGGCGCGGATCGCGGCAGCCTCGGCGGCGCCCAGCACCGGCGCGCCCGGGACGGCGCGGCTCGCCTCTGGCAGGGGGAACAGCCACTGGACGAAGTCGTGCACGCCCTTGACCTGGGCGTCGTTGAAGCCCAGCACGTCGGCCAGCAGGCGCCCTCGCTCATCGCGTGCGCCCCCGCGCAGGAAAGCGTGGATCCGGCCGGGCATCGCGGGGTCTGCGGTGTGGTGATCCGAGGGTGGCAGCATTGGCAGTCTCCTCCACGATCATCCGTTGACCTCAGCGAGGGACAGAGCCTAGCCGGCAGCACCTCGGATCCTGTCGAGGTCGAGCACGCCCTTGGCACCCCAGCCCTTGGTCCCGGCCGGCACCTCGGGGCGGAACTGCTCGTAAAGCCGGAACCCCGTCCTGTTCAGCTCCTCGGGCGGTAGGGTGTCTGCCAGCGTCTCCATCACGCGGCGCACCGCCGGCAGGTGCTCGCCGAAGGCTTTCTCCACGTAGGCGTGGGCCGGACGCGGTGAGGCCGGCTTGTCCCCGTCCAGCGCATACTGGCTGCCCTTTTGCTCCGCCACGGGCACGTCGCGGCCGAGCAGGTGGACGGTCTGACGTGGGGCGGACCTGGTGGCCTGCTTCGCCGTATGATGCAGGTCCTTGCCCTCATGCGCCTCCTCCAGCCCGATCGCGCGCGCCTTCACCCGGGCACTCGACCCGGCGACGGCCCGGCCGAGCGTGATCGCGGCATCGGCGTCGTGGCCCAGGCGCTCGGCCACGATGGCGGCCCACAAGGTCAGCACCGGGGCGCGGTTGACCCGGATCTCGCCAGCCTTGCCCGTCATCTACCCTGCTCCCGCTCGCCCCCGTGCTGGCTTCAACGCCGGCATGAGCAGGCGGGTGCCCTCCTAGTCCCACAGCTCGATCATGTCCGGCACCGAGAAGGCCAGCTCGCCCCGGCGGCTGACCCCGGCCGGCATGCGGGCACGCAGGGTCGCCAGGGTGTCCGCCACCAGCACGCAGGCGAGGAAGCGTCCGCCATCGTGGGCACAGGTGTGCGGGCGCGCGACAAGCTTGTCAGGATGGCGCGGGTCGCAGCCCGTCACGATCCAGGCCGCGGCTTCGCCCCGGTCGTGCAAGGCCTGCGCCTCGGCCGGCGTGAGGACGTGATCGGGTGGCGCCACGGGGGCCGGGCTGCAGGTCCAAGGTTGCGCCCCTCCCCGTCCCGCTACCCGTACAGGTGCAGGACGTGGCTGGCCCGATGCAGCGCCTCGGCCATCGCGCAGCGATCCCACGGAGTGATGTCAGCGAAGCTGAAAGGGCGTCGCGCGTCGTCGGCCTCCTCCGGCCGACCTGCTCGCTCCAGCCGGTCCCAGCGCAGGGCGTAGCGGTCCGCTGTCAGCGCGCACAAGCGGCGCAGCTCCTGGACCAGCAACACCAGCCGGTCCGGGGCGAGGTCGCCGCGTGCGTCCCACCACCAGTCAGCCGCGATCAGCTCGGCGTCATGCGCCACCGCGTCCGCGGGCGCGCCCGCCTGCCACACGCCGCTGAGCAGGATCAGGTCGAAGGCGAGGCCGAGCCGGTGCGTGGCGGGCAAGGCGGGAAGCTGGTCGGCGACCCAGCGCACGCCGGTATCAGAGTGACGGCGCTCGCCCTCGGCGCGCATGGCGGCCGAGGGCTCGACGGCGACCACGTCGTAGCCGAGCCGCGTCAGCCAGGCCGCGTCGCGTCCGGTGCCGGCTGCCACGTCCAGCACCAGCGCGGGAGCCTCGGGCAGCAAGCCGTCCAGCCACGCATGCACCCGTGCCGGGTCGAGCGCCTCGTAGACGGCAGTAACGGCGGCGTTGCTGCTGTACCAGTCAGTAGGGTCCGGCGACACGCTCATGGCAGAGGATCATACGCCCTTCCGTTTCCGCGCCGAGCGGTTCTGGCGTGGTCGTCGCGGCTGACGCAGTCGGTGGGATGCTGACCTGGGTGGACTCTCGACACAGCCGTTCGCACGGCACTCCGTCGTGGTCGCCGTCCAGGCGCGAGAGCCCGCACTGGGCGAAGTGGCAGCGGGCCTCGGCGCAGCTCGTCATCTTTGTGCAGAACCGCTTCGTCCCGAAGGTGAAGCCTCCGGCACCTCCGAGCCAGTGCTGGCGCACAGCGGTATCGATCCTAGGCTCCCGTTTGTATCGCTCGGATATTTGTTGCAATTCCATCTATAAGGTGTCTCGTGCTTCCCGTTAAGACGGTCTGTTTGAGGGCGCGTAGTCTGGGATTCCTGTTCGCACAGATGATGTCGATTCCTAACCTGCCACGGGACATAAGCGTTATCCCACAACGATCTGGTCCTACTCACCTCGATCGAATTTTTATTATTTAAGTGAAATGGTTCATACGCCGCGCCACGCGCCTGCTCAAGGTGTCATGGTGGCACGTCTCTATCCGCTGATTTATACATAATAATGTCGGGTATAATTTGCCAAATGATCGTTGCAATTGTGATAGTTTGGCAGCACGGCACATGGAGTACGCGCGTTCGAAGGAGCAAGATTGGAAGGCTTCTGACTTACAGCGATGATGGCTTTCCACGCTTCTGAAATTATGCGGAAAGTTTTTGGAATTGCTTGACTTGGCAAGTTTCCGCGCCTTTTATGTCCTTCGAAGAAGACCGAAACGGTAACTGCTCACGTCCCTTGACGTTTGGAGATCATGAGACGGTTGGGAGCGGTGATCCTTCGAGGGTGAGGCGGATGGCGTCGATGGCGCGGATCGAGCGGCGGCGGCCGGTTTCGACGACGGACCTGATGTCGGCGTA
>JBBSIT010000414.1:0-4797 GCA_038231995.1 Acetobacterales bacterium
AGGCTGCGGCGGTTGTAGGTGCCGAGCTTGCGCAGCAGCAGCGACGGCATCACCCGCCCGGCCTGGATGGACAGCACGACCTGGATCACGTCCCGCGCATGGGTGGCGATCAGCTCCCAGTCGATCTCGGCCCCGAACAGGGCGTCGATGTGCGCGTAGCGGACTGCCTTGGCGGGACGGTAGAAGACGGCGTCGCCCAGGCCGCGCATGCGCGGCATCAGCTTGATACCGAGCATTCTACATAGGCCGAAGACAGTCCGTTATGTGGACAGGCTGCGTTTTGATGGCTGTCACCGTGATAGCTTCTGGTTGCAGCACCGTTCGCGCGGAGGTGCGCCATGGCTTTGGTGAGACGATCCGAGGCGGCCGGCAACGAGCGCCTGATCGAGATCCTGGATGGGTCCGGCGTGGCCGTGCCGGTCGCGGGCGACTTCCTCGCCCATCTGACGGCCCGGGGCTGCTCGCCCAACACTGTTCTCGCTTACGGCTACGACCTGGGCCACCTTTGGCGCTTCCTCGGCAGCGTCCGGCTGGGCTGGGAGGAGCTGACATCCGAGCGTGCCGTTGACCTGCTTGCCCACCTCCGCGCCGCTCCGGCGTGGCGTCGCGGGCAGCCTCGCCATCCCGTGCTCGCCACCCATGAGGGCGTGCCCGCCGGGATGCCGGGCCTGAGCGCCGCCACGGTCAACAGGGCGCTCGCGGCGGTGTCGTCGTTTTACGACTGGGCGATCCTGGCCGGGCGGTTCGACGGCCCCAACCCGATCGCGCGGGTTGCGGACCGTGCACTGGTGCGAGTTACGGATCGGCACCGCCCCTTCCTGGCCGGCATCGCCCGCCAGCCCGAGACCCGGCGCGCGCTTCAGGTCAAAACGGTCCGTCGCCTGCCGCGGCCGCTCGACGAGGGCCAGGTCGCGGCCCTGCTGGGCGCGCTTCGTTGCCGGCGCGACCTGGCGCTGATCCGCCTGATGTTGGATGGCGGTTTACGCCCCGGCGAGGCGCTCGGGCTGCACCTGGGCGATCTCGCGTATGGACGCCGGCGCGTGACTGTCCGCCATCGTGAGGACCACCCCAGGGGCGTGCGGCAAAAGTCGCGCACCGAGCGCGTGGTGGACCTGCACGAGGCGGCGACGCTGGAGGCACTCAGCGCCTACGTGATGGGCGAGCGGCCCACGGACGCCGCGACCACGCTCATGTTCCTGGTCGGCGGCAAGGGGCCGCGCCGCTGCGAGCCGCTGTCCTACGCGGCGTTGGCACGGCTGTTCGCCCGGGCCTGCACGCGTGCCGGCATCCGCGCGCCCTGGGTCACGCCGCACAGCCTGCGCCACACGCACGCGACGCGCATGTGGGAGATGGGCATGCGGGAGCTGACGCTGCAGCGGCGGCTCGGGCACGCTTCGCCGGAGTCCACGCGCCTCTACACCCGTGTCTCCGACCCGCAGGTCGTGGCCGAATACAGGCGTGCCTTGGGCCTGGACGCGGCGGCCGATGGTGGGCAAGCGGAGGGGAGCCGGTGAGGGCCGGCCCGGTCTCGGCGGCGGCGCTGCGGGTGCCGGCAGCGGCGGACCAGCACTTCTTCCCGCCCGCCCACTGCGGCGAGGACGAGTACGCGGCGTTCCTGGACACGCTGGCGCTCCGTCCCATAGTTCGTCGGCAACGCCGCAATCACCAGCGCCGTTTTGCCCGCCTCTGGCCCGATCTTGCCGCATGGTTCTCCGCACCTCTGGACGAGCGCGTCGCCCGGCACGGCTGCAAGCAGCCCGCCACGTTGCGGCGGCGCATCAGCTACGAGGGCCGCAGCTACCTCTACTACCTCGGCTTACGGACCGCGTGCGCCTGGACTACGACTGGCTGCTCGCCCTTGGCGACTTGCGCCTGGCCGGCGTCGCGGGGCCACTCGGGATCGACCTCGGCATCGACCAGCTCGCCGACGAGGGCGGGCAACTCGGCTTCCATCCCGTTTCGGCTCGACTCGCGATGCAGTGGACGCTGGGGCGCATCGCCCTGCACACCGGCATCCGCGACCCCGCCCAACTCCGGGCCGAGCACGTGGATGAGCTGCTTGCGGCGGTCCGCTGCTTCGGCGAGCGGCCCGACGTGGCCGAGTTCTACGGCTCAACCGCGAGCTACCGAGTGTCGCCGAGCAAGGCTTGGATCACCAACCTCCACCAACTCGGCCTCGTGCTCTACCACCGCGGCCAGTCCCACCAGCGGCCGCGCAAATACATGCCGGCCTACGCGGTCCGGCCGCCGCCTCGACCGGCGATGGAGGTGGTCGTGGACCGCTGGTTGGCCGTGCGGCGGCTCACCGATCGTCCGATCACCATTCACCACCTCGGCCTCGCCCTGCGCTGCTTCCTCGACTGGCTCGCGATCGCGGAGCCGGACATCGACAGCTTCGCCCAGGTCACCCGTGACCACGTGCTCGGCTTTCTCGCCGCGATGGCGCGCGAGCCCAACCCGCGCACCGGCCGACCATTGGCCACGGCCACACGCCGGGCGAGGACGTCGGCCTTGGGCCTGTTCTTTCGCGAAACTGTTACGATGGGCTGGGATGGCGTGCCTGGCCGCCCACTACTCGGCCGCGGCGATCAGCCCAGGCCACCCCAGCGAGTGCCGCGCTTCATCCCGGCCGCCGAGCTCGCGCGGGTGATGGACGCCATCGCAGCCCTGGAGTGCCCGTTCCAGCGGGCGGCGCTGCTGACAGCGCGATGGTCCGGCGCTCGGCGGAGCGAGATCCAACGTCTCGCCTTCGACTGTCTCGAGCGCTATCCGGACGGCACCGCCCGCCTGCGCTTGCCCGCCGGCAAGACCTATCGCGAGCGCGTCGTCCCGCTGCACGAGGACGCTGCCACGGCGCTGCAGGCCATCATCGCCCTGCGGGCAGGCGGGATCGAGCGCGCCTTCGTCGATGACCTCAGCGGCACGCCGGTGCGCTACCTGTTCATGGGACACGGCAAGCTGCTGTCCACCCACTACCTGTTTGACCGCTCGCTGCGCCAGGCGTGCGCTACCGCAGGCCTAGTGGACGCAAGTGGCCACGCGACGATCACCGCCCACCGCTTCCGGCACACGCTCGGCACCCAACTCGCCGAGCGCGGCGCCAAGCTGTACACCATCATGCGGGTGCTCGGCCACGAGAGCCCATCCATGTCGATGGTCTACGCACGCATCAGCGACCCCGAGGTGCTGCGCGACTACCAGGCCGTGCTCGGCCCCGGCGCGGTGATTGCGGGTCTCGGCGCCGAGGCGGTGCGCGGCGGCACGCTCAACGCGGGTGCCGTGGACTGGCTCAGGACCAACTTCCTGAAAACCGAGCTGGAACTGGGCCACTGCCTGCGCTTGCCGGCCGAGGGGCCGTGCGAGTGCGAGCTGTTCCTGACCTGCTCGCGCTTCGTGACCACGCCAGCCTACGCCCCGCGCCTGCGCGAGCGGCACACGCTGGAGTTGGCGCTGGCCGAGGACGCCGAGAAGCACGACTGGCCGCGCGAAGTCGAGCGTCACCGCTGCACCGCCGCCCGGATCGAGAAATTGCTCGCGGATCTTGGCCTTGACCTGTCCACATAACGCTTTGCCCTTGGGTGTCCGCATGGAGCGTATCGGGCTGGATCACGGAGCGGTTCTTCATCAGCGCGTCCAGGATGTGAATGGCCTCCCACACACGGCACGGGATGAAACTGGTGAACAGGGCGATGTAGCTGTCGGCTATGTGGTGATAGGCGATACCGCCGTAGCCGCCGTAGCGGATGTGCCGGGCGCCGAGCAGGTTGTTCTCGCGGAGCCTGACGTGGGTGCCGTCGGCGATCGCCGCGCGGCCACTGCCCCAGTGCCGGGGTAAGGGGAAGCGGGCATACTGGCCGATGACGTCGATCATCGCGGCTTCCAGCTTGTCGGCGTTGATATGCTGGGCGTTGATGGGCCATGGCAACGATCCGCGCCACGAGTTCACACACTTCCGCCGAACCGTTTGACGTAGCTGGAATTTCGGCCTCGGTCTGATCGATTCCGGCCGGGGCACAAAGAAAACGGAGGGTAAGCTGGCGATCGCTGGACGGGCCTCGCGGGGGGTCTGGGCAGCAAGGAAACCCGCTCAGAAAATCAGCACGCGGGTGCTGCCCGGTCCAAGTCTTTCCTGACAGGGCGTGTGTGAACTCGTGACACGGATCGTTGCCATAGCCCAAGTTGCCTTGGAGCGCCGGGCGGACCTGCTGGACGACGAGGACATCCGCTGGCGGCTGGAGGATGCCGTCGAGCGCAGCAAGACGCGCGAGCGCGCGCAAGGCCGAGTGTTCACGCACCGGATGGTCAACACCCGGTTCCGAAACGGCGAACATCTCGACCTCATGCACCAGCAGTGGTGACCTGCTCGGCTCGGCGCCGTGCCAGCAGGTCGGCAGCGAGCAGGGCGGCATCATCGCCGCGTTGCTGCCGGATGCTGGCGACCAGCGTGTGGGCGGCAGGGTCGGTCAGCTGGTCGAACCGGCGCTGCAGCGTGGCGGCGGTGGTCTCGGCGTAGTGCCGGGTGGTGCTGATGCTCTCGTGACCGAGGAAGCGCTGCAGGTCGGTGATGTCCATCCCGAGCGCAAGCAGGCGGGTGGCCACCGTGTGCCGCAGCAGGTGCGGGTAGACGCGCTTGGTGATGCCGGCGGCATCGGCCACGCCCCGGACGACTTGGCCCACGCGCTGCCGGGTCAAAGTGTATGGCGCCGGTCCGGAGCCCTGTTGGCGGCTGGCGAACAGCGGTCCTGCCCGGCGGGCGCCAACATGGAGCCGGAGCAACTGGGCCAGGTCGCGCCGGAT
>JBBSIT010000415.1:0-4797 GCA_038231995.1 Acetobacterales bacterium
GCCCGGCACGCCCGCACGCAGCGCGGAGCAGGCCGCCGGGTCCGGGTCGCCGCGTCCGTAGCGCGCGTGGAACCGGAAGAATCTCAGGATGCGCAGGTAGTCCTCGGCAATGCGCGCGGCCGGCTCGCCCACGAATCGCACCCGGCCCTCGCGCAGATCGTCAGCGCCGCCGAAATAGTCGTGCACCGCGCCCTCGCGCGTCATCGACATCGCGTTGATCGTGAAGTCGCGCCGGGCCGCGTCCACGCGCCAATCGGTCGTCCAGGCGACCTGGGCGTGGCGCCCGTCGGTGCTCTCGTCGCGCCGCAAGGTGGTGACCTCGAAGCCGCGATGGCCGCTCACCGCGGTGATCGTGCCGTGCTCCAACCCGGTCGGCACCGCGCGCAGCCCGGCGTCTTCGAGCCGGCGCGCCACTTCGTCCGGCAGGTCGGGCGTCGCCAGGTCCACGTCGGCGACCTCGCGGCCTGCCAGCGCGTCGCGCACGCAGCCGCCGACCAGCCGCGCGCCGGGCAGCGCGTCGAGCACGGCGCCCAGCGCGGGATCATGGAGGAACGCGGGCGGCTCGATGCGGAAGACGGCGGCGGCGCTAGGCTCCATGGCCGGGGATGATCCTGCCGTCCTGCAATTGCGGCGGCACGTAGCGCGCGCCGGGCGGCAGCCGGTCGTGCAGCCCGAACCACGCGAGTGCTGCGCCGAACAGCAGCAGGCCCGCGAGGATCAAGGTCAGCGTGCGCGGCGTGGGCGGCTCGCCCCGCGCGAAGGTCATGCGCCAGAACACGTAGGCGGCCAGCGGTGCGGCGAACAGCGCTAGCTCGGCGGCGCGGAGCATCAGAGCGGCTTCAAGTTGGTCGGACCCGCGCTAGCGTGCCGGATCAGAAGTTCGTCAGCCCTTGCCGGCGGGCTTCTGATCGGTCGGCACGCTGCAAACAAAGACTCTAGTGGCTCGAAGCTGGGGTTCGCCACTACCGCGAACTTCAGCTTCGGGACACTAGGGTCCGATCGGCTTGAGTAGCCGCGTGAAACAAAGGCTGGAGCATGTTCAGCTTCGATGAACATGCTCTACGCCGCGACGTCCTGCGCGCGCAATCGCTCGGCGAGTTGCACGAGGATGGCGGCCGTGGCGCCCCAGATGTGGAACTCCGCGTGCGGCCAGACCCAGAACTCCCGCATCCGGCCGCGGAACAGCGAGCGCCGGCGCTCGGGCGCGGCCGGGTCGAGCAGCACGTGCAGCGGCAGCGTGAAGATCGCCTCGACCTCGTCGGCCGACGGCACGAGCTCCAGCCCGGAGGGCAGCAATCCCAGCACCGGAGTCACGCGATAGCCCGTGCCGGTCACGTAGTCGGCCAGCCGCCCGGCCAGCTCGACGCTCGATGGGAGCAGGCCAACCTCCTCCTCCGCCTCGCGCAGCGCGGCCGCTTCAAGCGAGGCATCGCCGGGGTCCATCCGGCCGCCGGGGAACGCGACCTGCCCGGCATGCGCCTTGAGGTGCGAGGCCCGCTTGGTCAGCAGCACGCCCGGCGCCGGCCCGTGCAGGACCGGCACGAGCACCGCCGCCGGCACGAGCGGCCGGTCCACCAGGTCCATCGCGTCGTCGGAGTTGGCAGGAGCGGCGAAGCGGTCGGCCGTCACGCTGGACGGCGCGCGCCCGAGGCGCGCCCGCAGCAGGTCTCGGTCCAAGAGTTAGCCCTCGTCCAGGTCCTGCTCGGCGCCGGGCAGGTCCCCTAGGGAAAAGAACTTGCGCTGGCTCCAGACGCCGAGCACCCGGCGGCCCGCCACCACGCCGGGCACCGCGAGGGCAACCAGCTCGTAATACACAGCCCGGCCGATGCGCGCCTCGAGCGGGGGCTGGCCCGGCTCGCCCCGGATGGTGATGTAGGGCGTCGGCTCGCAGGTCAGGCAGTTGTGCTCCACGCGGATGGGAAAGTCCGGCCCGGCGGCGACGATCTGGTCCACGTTGGTGCGAAAGGACAGCACCTGGTCGGCGCCGAGCCCGCACCAATCCAACTCGACGGCGATCCACGGCGTATCCTCGACCTCGATGCGGCCGCGCTCGGCCGGGGTCTCGAGCCAGTAGGACCCGTCGGCCTCGCGCTTGAGCACGCTGCTGAACAGGCACACCAGCTCCTTCCGCCCGATCGGGCTGCCGCGAAAGAGCCAGGTCCCGTCGCGCTTGATTAGGAACGGCAGGTCGCCGCACTCGACCCGGTGGCGCGGCGGCCGGCTCGTTCGCGATTTACTGCATGCCAGCTCGGATGGGTTCGACAAGGGCAGATCGTTGATGTGTCGGCCGGTCAGGTTGTTCACGTCTACGTCTCCGGGCAACGCCGCGCTTCCGTTCCCGTTCGCGATATAGGTAGCATCCCCCGGTTGATGAAACCCCCAGCGGGATCAGATCACCAGGTACGGCTCGCCGACACCAGGACAGGGACACACCGCGTTGCAGGAAAGAGACATGCCGCAAGGGGGCGACCTGGTCGCCGAGGCCGAGGCGCTCGGCGCCCGCGCCGCCGCCGCCCGCGCCGAGATCGCCCGCGTCATCTTCGGCCAGGAGGACGTGGTCGAGCAGGTGCTCGTCACCCTGCTGTCCGGCGGCCACGCCCTGCTGGTCGGCGTGCCGGGCCTGGGCAAGACCCTGCTGGTCGAGACGCTCGGCACCGTGCTGGGCCTGGCGCCCAAGCGCGTGCAGTTCACGCCCGACCTGATGCCCGCCGACATCACCGGCAGCGAGGTGCTGGACGAGGACGCCACGGGCCGCCGCAGCTTCCGCTTCGTGCCCGGCCCAGTGTTCTGCCAGTTGCTGATGGCCGACGAGATCAACCGCGCCAGCCCGCGCACCCAGTCCGCCCTGCTGCAGGCGATGCAGGAGGGCCGCGTGGCCGTCAGCGGCGAGGATCACCCGCTGCCCCGCCCGTTCCACGTGCTCGCCACGCAGAACCCGATCGAGCAGGAGGGCACCTATCCGCTCCCCGAGGCGCAGCTCGACCGTTTCCTGCTGCAGGTCGATGTCGGCTACCCCTCGCTCGAAGCCGAGCGCACCATGCTGCTCGCCACCACCGGCAACGCCCAGGCCCGCGCCCGCCCCGTGCTGACCGGCGAGGAGCTGATGGCGGCGCAGCGCCTGATCCGCCGCGTCCCGGTCGGCGAAACCGTGGTGGACGCGATCCTCGCCCTCGTGCGCAGCGGCCGGCCGGAGTCCACGGGCGTGGACGGCGTGCGCCGCCATGTCGCTTGGGGGCCGGGTCCCCGCGCGGCGCAGGCCCTCATGCTCGCATGCCGCGCCCGCGCGCTGCTGGACGGGCGTCTGTCTCCCAGCCTCGACGATGTCGCCGCCCTCGCCCAGCCTGTGCTGCGGCACCGCATGGCGCTGAACTTCTCCGCGCGCGCCGAGGGTGTTATCCTGCCCGACGTGATCAACGGGTTGGTCGGCCAAATCGCATGATGGGCCTGCCCGGCATGGCCGCGCGCCGGGCCGAGGCGCTCGGCGCCCGCCTGCCGCCGCTGCTGGTCGCGGCCGAGCGGGTGGCCGCCACCGTGTCCCAGGGCGTGCACGGCCGCCGCCGGGTCGGCCAGGGCGACAGCTTCTGGCAGTACCGCCCCTTCCTGCCCGGCGACGCCGCCAACCGCATCGACGGGCGCGCCAGCGGCAAGTCCGACCGCAACTACGTCCGCGAGACCGAGTGGGAGGCCGCACAGACGGTGTCCCTCTGGCGCGACGGCTCCGCCAGCATGCGGTGGCGCTCCGGCACGGCGGTACCGGACAAGGTGGACCGCGCCGAACTGCTGCTGCTCGCGCTCGCCTCGCTGCTGCTCCGCGGCGGCGAGCGGGTGCGGCTGCTCGGCGGCCCGCCCCGGACCCGCGGCGGCCGTGCGGCGCTCGACGGACTGGCGGAGGCGCTCAGTGAGCTACCGGACGCCGGGTTGCCCCAACCATCGCCCCTGCCGCGCCACGCCCGCGTGGTGCTGATCGGCGACTTCCTCTCGCCGCTCGACGAGGTCCGCACCCTCGTCGGCGGCCTCGCGGCGCTGCCGGTGTCCGGCCATCTGCTGCAGGTGCTCGACCCCGCCGAGGCGCTGCTGCCCTATGCCGGCCGCGTGCGCTTCCGCGGGCTGGAGCGGGAGGCGGATTCCGTGGTGCCCCGCGCCGAAGGCATCCGCGCCGGCTACGCCGAGGCGCTCGCGAAGCAGCAGCAGGGCCTCGCCGCCCTCTGCGCCGCCGCCGGCTGGGGCTTCGCGGTGCACCGCACCGACCACCCGCCCGAGACCGCGCTGCTCGGCCTCTACACCGCCCTGAGCCCGGCGTGACGGGAATCAGTTGATCTTCGCCGCTCCTTGGCTGCTGCTCGCTTTGCCAGCGCTCCCGCTGCTGTGGTGGCTGCTGCGCGTCACGCCGCCGGCGCCGCAGACGCAGAGCTTCCCCGCCATCCGCCTGCTCGCCGGGCTGCGCTCGGATGAGGAGACGCCGGCGCGGACGCCGTGGTGGCTGCTCGCGCTGCGCATGCTGGCGGCCGCGCTCATCATCGTCGGCCTCGCGCGCCCGGTGCTGGACGCCGCCGCCGGGCTGCCCGGCAACGGGCCGCTCCTGCTCGTCGTCGATGACGGCTGGGCCGCGGCCGGGGACTGGCCCACACGGGTGCAGGCGCTGCAATCCGCGCTGGACCAGGCCGAGCGCGCCGGCCGGCCGGCTATCCTGCTGTCCACCGCGCGGACCGAGATGGACCAGCCGCCCCGCGCGACGCCCGCCATGCCGGCCTCGGAACTGCGAAGCCGGATGGCCGCGCTGACGCCGAAGCCGTGGCC
>JBBSIT010000416.1:0-4777 GCA_038231995.1 Acetobacterales bacterium
CCTGCACCCGCGGCGAGAGCCTGGAGCGCATGAGGGAGACGCCTGTGGACGCCGACATCAGGCCTCTGCGCCCCGGCGACACGCGGGCGCGGTCCCTGGCCAGCGGAGTGCAAGGCAGGATCGAGGCCCTCATCCTGAGCGGCGCCCTCAAGCCCGGCGAGCGCCTGAACGAGGTGGCCCTGGCGCGCCAGCTCGGCGTCAGCCGCGGGCCGGTGCGGGAGGCGGCCCGGGCGCTGGAGCGGACCGGGCTGGTCACGGTCATCATGAACCGCGGCGCCTTCGTCCGGAGCATGTCCATCGACGAGGTCATGGAGACCTACGAGCTGAACGCCGTCCTGTTCGGGTTCGCCGCCGGCAAGGTCGCCGCCACCGTCACCGCGGCGCAGGCCATCGAGCTGCGCGACGCGGTGGACGGCATGGACCGGGCTGCCGAGGCCGGCGACCCGGAACGCTTCTTCGCGCTGAACACCATGTTCCACGAGCGCCTGGTCGCCTTCGCCGGCAACCGGCAGGCCGAGGCGGTTTACCTGGCCTCCACGCGGAAGCTGCTGCTGCTGCGCCGCCGCTCGTTCGACAGGAGCCAGAACATGGCCGCCTCCAACGCGCAGCACCGCGCGGTGCTCGACGCGATCCTGGCCAGCGACGCCGAGCTGGCGCGCCGGCAAGCGGAGGCGCACACGCGGGCGGGGCGAGCGCGCTTCCTGGCCGCCATCGACTACCAGGACGCGGCGCTGCCGGGTCGGTTTTGAAGGAGACGGTATGACACTGCTCGACAGGATCGGCGTGGATATCGGCCGCCAGGCGCGGCTGGAGGACGGCATCGAGTGGGCCGCCCGCAATGGGGTGCGCTGCATCGACATCCAGCTCGACACCGGCGCCAAAGCCTTCACCAGCTTCGACGACGAGCGCGCGCGCGGCGTCCGCGCCGCCTGCGAGCGGCACGGCATCCATCTCGGCCTGCACACGCTCTCCGCGGTCAACGTCGCCGAGTACTCCCCCTGCCTGTCGGAGGCGGTGGACGCGTACATGCGCGGCTACATCGACCTCGCGCCGAAGCTGGGGGCTGGGTCCATCGTCGTGCATGCCGGCTACCACTTCACGGCGGACGTGCAGATGCGCATGGACGCCGGGCTGGAGCGGCTCAAGCGCATGGTGGGCTACGCCGAGACCAAGGGCGCCCTGCTGCTGCTGGAGAACCTGAACAAGGAGCCCGCGGACGCCGAGGTGCATTACCTCGCGCACACCGTCGAGGAGTGGCGATACTACTACGAGCGCATCCACTCGCCGGCCTTCGCGCTGTCCTTCACCGCCAACCACGCGCATCTGCTGCCGCCCGGCGTGGCGGGCTTCGTGGACGCCATCCCGCTGGACCGGGTGGTGGATGTGCGGCTGGCCGACTGCTTCCGCAACGGCCACGAGGTGCACCTGCGGCCCGGCGAGGGCGACTTCGACTTCGGCGAGATGTTCAGCCTGCTGGAATCGAGGGGCTACGCCGGGCGCTACATGAACGCCTTCGGCTCGCTCGACGACATGCAGGAGGCGCGGCGCCGGCTCGTCGAGCTGGCCCGTAGCGCCGGCGTCGGCTGAAAGGCGTCCGAACTCCAGCCAGTCCGCGATCTGCCCGGGGGTGTGACGCAGCCCACACTCCAGCGGCGATCAGCCCCGTAGCGTTCGCGTGCAAGCCATGCGGGGAACATCAGGGTGCCACAGAGCCGCGCCGAGTCGCAACGACAGGAGGCGTGGGGCCATGCTCCCCGCACCGTCCTGTACGTCGTCGACCCGGCGCCGAGGTTGATCGGGCCAGCGTCGCGGACATACGATAGTCCTTACGAACACGAGTCAGGTCAGGGTGACTTGGCGCCCGGAGCAGCCAATCCCATGAGCGCGTCTGAGCGACGCAGGCTGGTCGCTGTCCTGGCGGCCGACGTGGCGGCCTATGCCGGCCTGATGGAGGCGGCGGAGGAGGAGACGCACGCGCACCTGACGCGCCTGCTGACCGCCTTCATCGTGCCCGCCATCACGGAGCATCGCGGAAATATCGTCAAGCACATGGGCGACGGCCTCCTCGCCGCCTTCGACAGCGCGGTGAACGCCGTCGATTGCGCCCTGTCCATCCAGGAGAACCTGGCGCGCGCCGCGGGCGAGCCGGAGGCGCTGCCCATCCTGATGCGCATCGGCATCCACTTCGCCGACGTCATCGTCGAGTCGGGCGACATCTTCGGCGACGGGGTGAACCTGGCGGCGCGCCTTCAGGCCTGCGCGGAGCCGGGCGGCGTCGTCGTCTCCGCCGAGGTGGCCGAGCAGTTGCCCGTCCGGCCGGAGCTCAGACTCGCCGATCTCGGCGTGCTCACGCTCAAGCACATCCGGCGGCCGGTGCGGGCCTTCGCGGTCTCCGCGCGGGCCGGCACGCCCGCGTTCGCCGTCCTGCCGCCGGAGCTGCCGGACGACCGCCCCTCCATCGCCGTGCTGCCGTTCCGCCTGCAGCACCCGGATGACGAGGGCGCCTGGTTCGCGGAGGGCATCATCGAGGGCATCATCCATGTCCTCTCGGGCATCGAGAACCTGTTTGTCATCGGGCGGGGAACCAGCCGCGCCTACGCCGGGCGCGACGCGGACCCGCGCGCGGTCGGGCGCGAGCTCGGCGTGCGCTACGTGCTGAGCGGCAGCGTGCAGCGGGCGGGCGACCGGCTGCGCATCCTCACCGAGCTTGCGGACGCCGCCAGCGGCGCCGTCATTAGCTCGGCCCGCCACGACGGCGTGACGGCCGACCTGTTCAGCATGCAGGACCGGATCGCAGGCGAGGTGGTGGCCAGCATAGCGCCCGCGGTGCGCGAACAGGAGCTGACACGCGCAATGCGCAAGCACCCCGACAGCATGACCGGCTACGACCTGGTGCTGCAGGCGCTCGACCTGCTCTACCAGTTGGAACGGGAGCCGTTCGACCGGGCACGGGGCCTGCTGCAGCAGGCGATGGCGCATGACCCGGGCTACGCGTCCGCTCACTCGCATGCCGCCACGTGGCACACGTTCCGCATCGGCCAGGGCTGGAGCCCGAAGATCGAGGACGACAGCGCCGAGGCCGCGCGCTGTGCCCTGGCCGCCCTCGAGCGGGACCGCAAGGACGCGGTCGCCCTCACCATCCACGGGCACGTGCTGTCCTTCACCCGGCGGGACTTCGACGCGGCCGTCCACTTCCTGGACCGCGCGGTCGCCGTCGGGCCGAGTTGCCATATCGCCTGGGCCCTGAGCAGCGCGACCCGGAGCTGGCTCGGCGACGGCCCCCGCGCGGTGGAACATGCCCAGCGGGCGCTCCAGCTCTCGCCGCTCGACCCCCTCACCTTCTTCACGGAGCACATGCTGTCCCAGGGTCACTACGTCAGCGGCGACTACCGCGAGGCGGTAGCTTGGGGGCGCCGCGCGGCGATGCGCAACGACAGGCTGACCTCGAACCTGCGGACGCTCGCGGCCAGCCTGGTGGCGCTCGGCGACCTGGAGGGCGCACGCGAGATCGCGCGCCGGATCCTCGCTGTCGAGCCGGGGTTCAGGCTGGGCAGCTTCGCCGCGAGGACGCCGGTGCGGCCGCAGTTATTGGAGCACTACATCCCGCGGCTGCGCGCCGCTGGGCTGCCGGACTAGGCGATAGCGGCATCCGCTGGATGCGTAACATCCCAAACAGGAAGCAACGCGATGAGCAACATGGGCAACATGGGCAACATGGGCAACCTTGGGCCAGGCGATTCTGCCGTGCCGGTCGGACATATCCTGCCCGACCGCGTGGACCTGCCGTTCACGACCGAGGAGGCGTGCACCTGGGACCGGGCCGGCAATGCTTGGAAGCCGGTGTCCGCCGGCAAGGACCTAAGCGAGCTGGCGCTCATGCCCATCAAGGTCTGGCCCCAGCGGGGTTGGAGCGCCAGGTGGTCCGCATGGCTCGTGCTCGACGAGTTCGCCGTGACCGACTGGCGCTGCTCGATCCAGCTCACGCCATGGGACTCGAGTCCAGCCGGGCAGGCCGCCGAGATCCAGCACCTGATCCGGGCCGCGCAGGACGAGCGGCCGGACGCGCTGGGCGAGATCATCGCGCAGAACGCCACGTATGAAGACCTCATGGCCTACTTCCTGGCCCTGCTGTGGATCACGCCCGATTCGCACCCCAAGCTCAACCGGCTCCTGCACATCGCGGGCCTGGCCGGCATTTGCGCCGCGATGTATTTCAAGCAGCATCCGGCCGCCGGCCTGAATCCCCGGCCGCGGCCCTCCCAGCTGTGCCCGGCGCTGATGCCGCCCATCGATATACCGGGCCACCCGTCGTTCCCCAGCGGGCACGCGACGCACGCGATGCTGATGGCGTTCTGCATCGAGGCCGCGCTGCCGGCCCAGGAGAGGGATGCCTGGCGGCCGCTGCTGCACACGCTCGCCGGCCGCATCGCCCGCAACCGCGAGATCGCGGGACTGCATTACCCGAGCGACAGCCACGCCGGGTTCGAGCTCGCGGGTAAGGTCTTCGACCGCCTCGCCGAGGGACCACTGTTCCAGGCGGCTCTGAACGACGCGGCGCAGGAGTGGCAGTGATGACGCCCTCATGCCGCCGCGTAAGCGACCCGCCGGGCCTGCCGCCGGCGGATTTCGACCCGGTGCACAACCCCGCGGACCGCGCGCGGCTGGAGGAGTTCTGGCTGCCGCCATACCCCGACCCGGACCGGGAGCCGGAGCTGCACGAGCACTGGAAGGAGATGTTTTCCGGGCCGCTGCGCTTCGTCCTGGCGGGATCGCAGCG
>JBBSIT010000417.1:0-4767 GCA_038231995.1 Acetobacterales bacterium
GGGCTGCCGGTCGTGCTCGGCTCGATGGACGTGATGTGCACCGGGCTGGGCTGCGGCCTGTTCGGAGGCAACGCGGAGGTCGGCGTGTCCATCCTGGGCAGCACCGGCATGCACATGCGCGCCCTCGCCGAGCCGGCGGCGTTCGTGCGCAGCGAGGGGCTGACCGGCTACTGCGTCATAGCACCCGGCGCGCGCGGTGCGGCGCAGGTGCAAACCCACATGGCGGCGCGCCTGAACATCGACTGGGTGGCCGACCTGGCGCGCCAGTCGATGGCGCTGCTGGGCGAGAGCCGGAGCCGCGCGCAAGTGGTAGCGGCGCTCGACGCGCTGGTGGACGGGGCGCGCCCGGCGGCGGCGCTGTTCCATCCGTTCATCTCGATGGCCGGCGAGCGCGGCCCGTTCACCGACACGACGGCCCGCGCCTCCCTGCTCGGACTCGACCGCAGCGTGGGTTTGGGTGAGCTGGCCCGCGCGGTGTTCGAGGGCGTCGGCTTCGCCGCGCGCGACTGCTACGAGGCGATCGGCGGGCCGCCGGCCGAGATACGCATCGCCGGCGGCGTGGCCAAGGCCGCCCCGATGAAGCGCATCCTCGCGGCCTGCCTCGACCGCCCGGTGGTCTGCGTGGCGCAGCCTGAGGCAGGCGCTGCAGGTGCTGCGATGATGGCTGCGGTCAACCGCGGATTGTTCGACGGTATCGGCCAGGCAGTCGATGCCTGGATCGGGCCGCTGCTGCAGGAGCCGGTCCTGCCCGACCCGGCGCTCACTCGGCTCTACGCGGCGCATTTCCCGCTCTATCGCTCCACCTACGCGGCCCTGCCACCGTTCTGGCACCGCCTGCACGCGGTGCGGGAGGCGGTGCATGCTGCATGAGGTCGCCATCATCGGCGACAACTTCATGCGCCCGGAGATGTTCGCGGACGCCATCGCGCGCCGGCTGGATGGCCAGGTTTCGCTGCGCAGCATGGCGCTGCCCTGGCCGGACGAGCCGATGCGGCACGGCTATGCCGGGGACGCGCTGGACGGCTTGCGGGAGTACCAGGGCGAGCCGGACGCCATCGAGGCCTTCGTGGGCGCGGCGCCGATCCTGGTGACACAGCTCGCTCCCGTCTCGGGCGCTATGCTGGGGCGGATGCCGAGTTTGCAGCTGATCGCCGTGTCGCGCGGCGGCCCGGTCAACATCGACCTCGCTGCGGCGCGGGCGCAGGGCGTCCGGGTGGTGAACACGCCGGGCCGCAACGCCTCCGCGGTCGCGGAGTTCACCATTGGCGCTATCCTCGCCGAGACGCGGAAGCTGCGGGCGGGGCACGAGGCGCTGCGGCGCGGGGAGTGGCGCGGCGACCTTTATCGCGCGGACCTCGCCGGGCGCGAGCTGGGCGAGCTGACGGTCGCGGTGATCGGCTACGGCCAGGTCGGCACGCGGCTGGTCCGGCAGCTGCGCCCGTTCGGCTGCCGGGTCCTGGTGTGCGATCCCTACGTGCAGCTCGTGCGCGAGGACGCGGAGGCGGAGCACGTCCCGCTCGACCGCGCGCTGGCGGAGGCGGACGTGGTCAGCCTGCACGCGCGGGTGACGCCCGAGACGACGGGGATGTTCGGCGCCGCCGCCTTCGCGGCCATGCGGCGTGGCGCCTACTTCCTCAACACAGCCCGCGGGCCGCTGGTGGACTACGACGCGCTGCTGGCGGCGCTGGAGGGCGGGCAGCTCTCGGGCGCGGCACTCGACACCTTCGCGGTTGAGCCGCCGCCGCCGGACTGGCCCCTGCTGCGCCTGCCGAACGTGACGCTCACGCCGCACATCGCCGGCGCCTCGGTCCGCACCGTCCGCGTGGCGGCGGAGGCGGCGGCCGAGGAGGTGCGGCGCTACGTCGCCGGCGAACCGCCGCTCAACCCATGCTGAGGAGCTTCCCCATGAACGAACAGGACCTGCGCCGCGAGATCGTCGAGAGCGCGCGCGCGATGAACGCGATGGGCATCAACCAGGGCACGTCGGGCAACATCAGCGCGCGCCTAGTTGAAAAGACGGGGGGCGACACGATGCTCATCACCCCGTCGGCCACGCCGTACGAGAGCATGCGCCCGGAACAGGTCGCCGCCATGCCGCTCGCTGGCGAGCGCGGCGCGTGGAGCGGGCCGCTGAAGCCCTCGACCGAGTGGCGCTTCCATCTCGACATCCTGCGCGGCAGGCCGGACGCGGGCGCCGTGGTGCATTCGCACGCCACCTACTGCACCACGCTGGCGATCGCGCGGCGGGAGATCCCGGCCTGCCACTACATGATGGCGGCGTTCGGCGGCACGAACGTGCGCTGCGCGCCCTACGCGACCTTCGGGACGGCGGAGTTGGCGGAGCACACTCTGGCGGCGCTGGAGGACCGCAACGCCTGCCTGCTCGCCAATCACGGCATGGTCGTGGTGGGCGCGACGCTCGCCAAGGCGATGTGGCTCGCGGTCGAGCTGGAGACCATCGCCAAGCAGTATTTCCACAGCCTGCTGATCGGCGGGCCGCACATCCTGAGCGACGCCGAGATCGCCGACACCGCGCGCTCGTTCGGCAGCTACGGGCTGCAGGACGCGGCGGATTGAGCATGTTCAGCATGACTGAACATGCTCTGGCTTTGGTTTCACGCGCCTACTCAGGCGTCTGCCCGCGTAGAACGCGGACAGCCCGCCTGAAGGCGCTTTAGGCATGCCCGACCCATTCGACCTCGTCGTCATCGGCGGCGGCGTCAACGGCGCCGGCATCGCTCGGGATGCGGCCGGGCGCGGGCAGAGCGTGCTGCTGTGCGAGAAGGACGACCTGGCGCAGGGCACCTCGTCGCGCTCGGGCAAGCTGGTGCATGGCGGGCTGCGCTACCTCGAATACTACGAGTTGCGCCTGGTGCGGGAGGCGCTGATCGAGCGCGAGGTCCTGCTGCGCAACGCGCCGCACATCGTCTGGCCGATGCGCTTCGTGCTGCCGCACTCGCCGGATCAGCGGCCGGCCTGGATGATCCGCGCCGGGCTGTTCCTGTACGACCAGATCGGCGGGCGCGAGAGCCTGCCGGGCACCCGCCGGCTCGACCTGCGGCGCGATCCCGAGGGACAGCCTATCCGCGACGAGTATCGCGTAGCGTTCGAGTACTCGGATTGCTGGGTGGAGGACGCGCGGCTCGTCGTGCTGAACGCGCTGGACGCGCAGGCGCGCGGCGCGGAGGTGCTGACCCGGACCGAGGCGGTGTCCGCCCGGCGCGAGGGCGCCCTCTGGCGCGTCGTGCTGCGCGGCGCCGGCGGCGAGCGGACGGTGAGCGCGCGCGTGCTGGTGAACGCCGCCGGGCCGTGGGTGGAGCGCGTGCTGAGCGGGGTGGCGGGCAGCAACGCCGGCCGGCACGCGCGGCTGGTGAAGGGCAGTCACCTGATCGTCCGCAAGTTCTGGGACGGACCGCAGGCCTACCTGCTGCAGAACGACGACAAGCGGGTGATCTTCGTCAACCCGTACGAGGACGACCTCTGCCTGATCGGCACGACCGACATCCCGTTCACTGGCGCCGCCGAGGACGTGCGGGTGGATGACGCGGAGCGCGACTACCTGCTGCGCGCGGTCAACCGCTACATGCGGCACACGCTGTCGGCGGCCGATATCGTGCACGAGTTCTCTGGAGTGCGGCCGCTCTACGACGATGACGCCGGCAAGAACGCCTCGGCTGTGACGCGCGACTACGTGTTCGACATCGATGGCGGGGCAGGGCAGGCGCCGATGCTCTCGGTATTCGGCGGCAAGATCACCACCTACCGCAAGCTCTCCGAGCACGCGATGGAGCGGCTGCGGCCGTTCGCGCCAGGCCTCGGCCCGGCCTGGACCGCGACCGCCCCGCTGCCCGGCGGCGACATGCCCGGCGGCGACTTCGCCCGCTTCCTCGCCGGCCTGCAGGCGGCGCACCCCTGGCTCGACGCCGGCGTCGCGCGCCACTATGCCCGCACCTACGGCACCCGGGCCACAGCGATGCTGGACGGGGCGCGCGAGATGGCCGATCTGGGCCGCCACTGGGGCGGGCGGCTCTATAAGCGGGAGGCGGAGTTCCTGCGCCGGACGGAGTGGGCGCAGACTGCGCAGGACATCCTGACCCGACGCACCAAGCACTACCTGCACATGACCGACGCCGAGCAGGCCGCCTTCGCCGGCAGCCTGGCCCAGGCTGCATGAGGCAAGCTTTACAGGGGTATCAGGAAGGCCTGGTACCCGCGAAGGCGCCGCCGTAGGCTCCTCATAGCCCACGCTCAAGCCCGCCAGAACACCCGAAGACCGTCTTTAAGCGGCGTCAGCGCCGGGCGGCCGAGGACCTGCCGATAGGTCCTGTGGCGGCGCTCTGAGAGCGCTCGGAATAGGGGCGGCCGACGACTGCGGCAGCAATACCAGCCCCTCTTTCCCAACCGGAATGCCCCAATGCGAGTGAATGCTCACAATTGGTTTTACTCGGTCCGGCTAAACCGCCTGCTCCGAACGACGTTCAGTGATTGCGCTCGGATGAGCCGTTCTTGGAATTCCCGCCAGTGATCAATCCTCAAGTCAAGTGCCTGCTTCATGCGGCCGCCCACCCCGATGCGGGCGCGTTGCTCGCGCTGGAGTCGCCGGCGCCCGGCCTTCCCGCCGATCTCTTCCGATCCCCCCAGCAAGCGAGCCCGTCATGAGCCAGACCGTCGGTGATTTCTTCGTGGAGCGGCTGCACCAATGGGGTGTGCGCCGCATCTTTGGCTATCCCGGCGATGGGATCAACGGCGTGCTTGGCTCGCTGCAAC
>JBBSIT010000418.1:0-4762 GCA_038231995.1 Acetobacterales bacterium
CGTGCTGCGGCGCACTGCCAGGCAAAATCCCTTTAATCAGCCGATGCCGCTGCTGCAAACGGCTCCAATCTCCTCCAGACGCACGATTTCAGCCGTGGAGCGCCAAATCGTCCGAAACCTCACTCCGACAGGCTGCTAGGATGACGCGCGATCATACCGGCTTGCTCCCATCCGGAGGCAGCCAACCCACCACGACGTCCATCGGACCCCCGGTGAGCAGCAGGACCTCGCCCGAGCCGCAGGCGATGCGATGCAGGCGGCGGCGCCCATCCAGGGCCAGCACCTCACGCAGGGCGAGACGCGCCGTGCCGGCAGGCGTGCGGCTGAAACCGGTCAGGCGCGCCATGCGTCCAGCCAGCAGAACGATCGCGATCACGGCCGCGAGCGCGGCGGCGGCCGTCAGGAGGGTAGTGGCGTCGAGGGGCATGGCGCGGCCTTTTGCCGGGCGTTGCGGGAGCCTATGCGGGCGGTTTGGCCCGCAAGGCGGCGGAGAGGGCGTCCAGCTCGTCGCGGAGCTCGATGAGCCAGACCCGGCAGGCGCGCCCACCCTCATACGGAAGGTCCAAGGCCTTCGCGCATGCCAGGCCGACGCTGGATTCGAGGCCGGACAGGTCCACTTGCCGGCCGACTGAGGCGAGCGCGCGGGCGATGCCCATCGTGCGTGCAAGCTCCGCGATGTAGGCCGCCAGCGCTGCCACGGCGGCGCCTTCGGTGTCGGTCGGGGGAGCGGGGAGCGCTATCTGGTTCACGGCCAGCAGTAGGCCCCTTCAAGGTTAACGTTTCCCTACGGACGGCTCGTTAAGGAACGGGAAACCGATCAAGGCCATCATCGGGACGGCGGCAGGAGGAGCGCATGAACCCGACCGACATCGGCTTGTTCCAATTGGCGGAGCGGCGGCTCGCCTGGGTGGAGCAGCGGCAGCAGTTGCTCGCGCAGAACATCGCCAACGCGGCGACGCCGGGCTACGTCGCCCGGGACCTCAACGACTTCTCCGCCAGCCTGGCGCGGGTCGAGCCCGGCCTCGTGCGCACCAACGCGCTGCACCTGGCGTCGGGCACGTCACCCGGGACCATGCAACCCCGGCCGCATGAGCGCACGCCCGACGGCAACGCCGTGTCGGTCGAGGAGCAGCTCACGCGGGTGGCGGACACGGCGAGCGCGCAGGAACTGACGACAGGGCTGTATCGCAAATACCTCGGCATGTTCCGCACTGCCTTGGGCCGGACAGGGTAGCAGATCATGGATTTCACGAAGGCTCTCACGCTCTCCGCCCGCGGCATGCAGGTGCAGACGACCCGGCTCCGCACCATCGCGGAGAACCTTGCCAACCAGGACACGACGGCCTCCGCGCCTGGCGCGGACCCTTACCGGCGCAAGGTCGTCAGCTTCGAGAACCGCGTGGACCGCGCCCTCGGCACCGAGACCGTGCGCGTGCGCCGGATCGCGCCGGACCAGGGCGCGCTGCCCACCCGGTCTGAGCCGTCGCACCCGGCGGCCGATGCGCAGGGCTACGTGAAGACCCCCAACGTCAACAGCTTCGTCGAGGTGATGGACATGCGTGACGCGCAGCGATCCTACAGCGCGAACCTCAACGTCATGGAAGTCACGCGGTCGATGCTGAGCCGCGCCATCGAGATGCTGCGCTGATGGTCGCCCCCATCGCCATGTCCCCGGCGGGCGCCGCCGGGGCCTACGCGCGGGTCCAGGCCGGGACCGCATCGGACGCCTCGGGCTTCAGCAGCACGTTGTCGCGCGCGCTGCAGGGCATGGTCGATGCCGGCAAGCAGGCGGAGTCGCAGAGCGTCGGCGCCATCTCGGGGACCGGGAACCTGACCGACACCGTGACCGCCGTCGCCCGCGCCGAGCTCTCGCTGCAAACGGCGGTCGCCCTGCGCGACCGGGTGGTCCAGGCGTACCAGGAAATCATGCGCATGCCGATCTAGCGCATGTTCAGCATCACTGAACACGCTCTCACTCTGAATGATGCCCCTGCTAGGGACAACAAATACGGGAGAGTAACAGTCATGGCTATCACCAAGCCTCTAATGGGGCGCCTCCCCGGCCGGGGATCGAACGGGTCCGATCTCGTTGAAGGGCTCGCCTACGAATACCGCCGTAAGATGGGGGCCTATCTACGCGACCAGCGGCTGAAGGCCGGCATGACGCAAACCGATCTGGGCAAGCTGCTCGACGTGGGGTTCACGACCGTCTCAGCCATCGAACTGGGCCGCAGCACCATTCCCCGGAGCGGTTTGAGGCTATCGTTGATGCCTTCGGACTCGACCGTAAAGAGTTTGGTAAGTTCTTACTCCGGCATACTAACCCGTGGCTCCACCATCTGATGTTTGAAGACGAGGACACGTCTCTGCGGCCCGACATAAAGAAAATCCCCACCCGGATTGGTCCTGGTGGGCAGGACAGCCCTAACTCGAACTTCGATGGAACACGATAGTTAGGCCGAACGACGGGACCGCGGCTGTAAAGATGCCATTCACACGCGCTCGCACAGGCATCTGCTCGCGCGATGCGCCGACAATCCGCCTAACAACGCTCTAGGAGGCGCGGCATGTACGATCACGACATCGCATCCGCCCTGCGCGGGATGCTGCTGGTCATGCTAAAGCTCGGCGCCGTGCCGTTGCTATTGGTCCTCGTCGTGGGCCTTGTCGTGTCGATCGTTCAGGCCGTCACCCAGATCCAGGAGGCGACCCTCGCCTTCGTCCCGAAGCTGCTGGTCGTGGGCGGCGTGCTGGCGATCATGGGGCCGTTCATGCTCGGCACCCTGTCGGACTACACCCGCACTTTGATGGATCAGGTCGTGGCGGTCGGCGGCCGATGAGCGCCGAGGACGCGCAGCTTCTCGCGGCGCTGCCGGCCTGGGCGTTCGCCTTCGTGCTCGTGCTGTCCCGGGTGAGCGCCGCGGTCATGCTCCTGCCCGGCTTCGGGGAGGCCGAGCCGCCGGCCATGATGCGCGCCGGGTTGGCCCTGGCGCTCGCGGCCCTGCTGCTGCCGGCGGTGCTGCCGCTGGTCCCGGCCGTGCCGAACGATTTCTGGACCATGGCGGGCATGGTCGTCGCGGAGCTGCTGTGCGGCGGGTTGCTGGGGTGGCTTGCCCGGCTCGTAGCTCTTGCGCTCCCCGTTGCCGGGGCGTTCATCGCCACCTTCATCGGCCTGTCCAGCGTGCTGCAGCCCGATCCGAGCCAGGGCGGGCAATCGACCGCGCTCGGCCGGCTGTTCGGGCTGGCGATGCCGGAGCTGGTGCTGTCGAGCGGGCTCTACGCACTGCCGCTGCAAGCGCTGGCCGGCAGCTACGACACGATCCAGCCGGGCACGCTGCTGCCCGCCGGCCCGGCGACCGAGACGATCGTGGCGGCCGTTGCCGAGTGCTTCGGGCTGGCGCTCCGCCTCGCCGCGCCCTTCGTCGTCGCTGGGATCGTGTTCCACGCCACCCTCGGCCTGCTGGCCCGCCTGGTGCCGCAGGTGCAGGTCTATGCGGTGGCGACTCCGGCCGGCATTCTCGGGGGCATCGCCCTGCTCGGCGTGGTGGCGACCAGCATCACCGACAACTGGGTGGAGGCCGTGCGCGCCGCCTGGGCCCACCTGCCCGGGCTGTAGCGGATGTCGGAGCAGGACAAGGAGGGCCGCACAGAGGCCGCGACTCCGAAGCGGCTGCAGCAGGCTCGGGAGGACGGGCGCGCCGGTCTCGCGCGAGCTGCCCATGGCGGCGGGCCTGGCCGCCACGGTGCTGGTCCTCATCATGTCGGCGCCGCACTCCTGCCATGACCTCGCGCGGCGCCTGCAAGGCTTCCTGCTGATGGACGCGTCGCCGGGCCAGGCGCTGCGGGACGCCGCCATGGCCAGCCTCATCGCGATCGGGCCGCTGCTCTGCGCGGTCCTGGTCGCCAGCCTAGCCGTCGGCTTCTTCCAGACGGGCGGGTTGGTCAGCTTCGCCCTGCTCAAGCCCAGCTTCGCCAAGCTCAACCCGGCGAGCGGCCTCGCCCGGCTGTTCAGGCTGAACAACCTGATCGAGGCTGCTAAGTCCGTCCTGAAGCTGGGCTTGCTGGGCTACGTGGCATGGCATGCGCTCGCCTCGGTGCTGCCGAGCCTCCCGGCCTCGATGCTCTGGCAGCCGGAGACGATGCTGGACCGGATGCTGCGCCTCGTGCTGCACCTGTTCCTGTCAATCCTGGCGGGGCAGGCGGCCATCTCGGGGGCCGACCTGGCGTGGGCGCGGTTCCGCTATGCGCGCGAGCTGCGCATGAGCCGCGAGGAGGTGCGCCAGGAGAGCCGGGACAGCGAGGGCGACCCGCACGTCAAGGGCCGGCTCAAGCAGATGCGGCTCGCCCGCACTCGCAAGCGCATGATGGCGGCCGCCCCGAACGCCATGGTGGTCGTGACGAACCCGACGCACTACGCTGTCGCCCTGGCCTACGATACAGGGAAGCAGGCGGCGCCGCGGGTGGTCGCGAAGGGGATGGACGAGGTGGCGGCACGCATCCGAGCCATCGCGCAACAGAATGGCGTTCCGCTCGTGGCCAATCCGCCCCTGGCGCGGGCGCTGTTCCGCGTCGAACTCGACGCCGAGATCCCGGCCGAGCAGTTCCAGGCCGTAGCCGAGATCATCGCCTATGTCTGGCGGCTCAAGGGCCGGGTGCAGCCGGCGCGATGACGGGGGTTTCCCGGCTCGCGCGTTGGCTCGGTTGGCCAGGCTTGCCGCAGCGCAAGGGCCGCCTCGTCGAGCGGCTCGCCGCACCGGGCGAC
>JBBSIT010000419.1:0-4751 GCA_038231995.1 Acetobacterales bacterium
CGTTGATGTTGATGCCATCGCCGATGAGCTGGCGGACGGCGGGCGCGCCGGCCTCGGTGCCGGGCACCTTGACCATCAGGTTCTCGCGCCCGACCGCCGCCCAGAGCCGCCGCGCCTCCTCCACCGTGTCGTCGGTGCGCATCGCGAGGTAGGGGCTGACCTCCAGGCTGACGAAGCCGTCGCGCCGGCCGGCCGCGTCATACACTGGGCGCATCACGTCGCAGGCGGCCCGGATGTCCTCGATCGCCAGCGCCTCGTACAGCCCCAGCGGGTCCACGTCGCCGCCCTCGGCGAGCGCCTTGAACCCGGCGTCGTAATCGGTGCCCTCGCCCATCGCCTTCTGGAAGATGGCGGGGTTGCTGGTCACGCCCTTCAACCCGTCCTGCTCGATCATGCGGAACAGGCTGCCGTCGGCGATGAAGCTCCGCTGGATGAAGTCGAGCCAGGGCGACTGGCCGTAGCGCTCGAGCTGCTTGAGGGTGTTGGCCGTGCCCGCGTCCACGGGCCTCTGCACCGCGCCCGCGCCCGCGGGCTTCTGAACAATGTTCATCGCTGCTGCTCCTTTCCACGGCGGGCCTGCGCGCGGGCTTCCTCCAGCACGCGCTCGGGCGTGAAGCCGAACTTGGTGGCGAGCTGGGCGGCCGGGGCGCTCGCGCCGAAGCTGTGCATCCCGATCACGGCGCCGCCCGGCCCCACGTAGCGGTCCCAGCCGAGCGTCGCGCCCTGCTCCACCGCGACCCGGGCATGCACTGCCGGCGGTAGGATCTCGTTCCGATACGCCTCGTCCTGCTGCTCGAACAGGTCCCACGACGGCATGGACACCACGCGGGCGCGCACGCCCTCTGCCTTGAGAGCCTCGTAGGCGCCGACGCAGAGCTGCACTTCGCTGCCCGTGCCGATCAGGATCACCTCCGGCGCGCCGCCATCCGCATCCGCCATCACGTAGGCGCCGCGGGCCAGGCCGGCCGCGGGTGCATACTGCGCGCGGTCGAACGTGGGCAGCGCCTGGCGGCTCAGGACGAGGCAGGCCGGCTTGTGCTGCAGCCGCATCATCACGCGCCAGGCCTCGGCGACCTCGTTGGCGTCGGCCGGGCGGAGCACCACCATGCCGGGCACGGCGCGCAACGACAGCAATTGCTCGACCGGCTGATGGGTCGGCCCGTCCTCGCCCACGCCGATGCTGTCATGGGTGAAGATATACAGGACCGGCAGCTCCATGATGGCACTGAGCCGGATCGGCGGCTTCATATAGTCGCTGAAGATCAGGAAGGTGGAGCCGTACGACCGCATGCCCGATAGCGCGATGCCGTTGGCGATGCTGCCCATCGCGTGCTCGCGGATGCCGAAATGCAGGTTGCGCCCGCCGTAATGCCCGGCCTCGAAGCTGCCCGCGCCCTGGAACGTCAAATTCGTCTTGGTGCTGGGCGCAAGGTCCGCGGCGCCGCCGATCAGCCAGGGCACGTGCGGGGCGATGGCGTTCAGCACCTTCTGCGAGCTGTCGCGCGTCGCCAGGCCCTTCGCGTCCGCGGGAAAGCTCGGGATGTCGCTGTCCCAGCCCTCGGGCAGATCGTGGTGGTCCATCTGGTCGAGCTCGCGCGCAAGGTCGGGATACTCCGTGCGGTAGCGCGCCAGCAGGTCCATCCACTCCGCCCGCAGCTTGGCGCCGCGCGCGCCAATCCCCTCGGCGAAGTGCTCTCGCACGCCTTCGGGGACCAGGAACTGCGCGTCCTCCGGCCAGCCGTAGTTGCGCTTGGCGGCGCGGATCTCCTCGTCGCCGAGCGGCTCGCCGTGCGCCTCGCGCGTGCCGGCCTTTTTCGGCGCGCCGTAGCCGATCACGCTGCGCACGATGATCATCACCGGGCGGTCCGCGTCCTCCGCATCGGCGAGCGCCGCGCGTATCGCGCCGGTGTCGTTCGCGTCGTCCACGTGCAGCACGCGCCAGCCATAAGCTGCGAAGCGCGCGCCCACGTCCTCGCTGTAGGCAAGCTCGGTGGCGCCCTCGATCGTGATGAGATTGCTGTCATAGATCCACACCAGGTTGGACAGGCGCAGGTGCGCGGCGGTGCTGGCGGCCTCGCTGCTCACGCCCTCCATCATGTCGCCGTCGCCGCACAGGGCGTAGATGCGGTAGTCGTAC
The DNA here is from genome assembly GCA_038231995.1 of Acetobacterales bacterium. Lineage (GTDB taxonomy): Bacteria > Pseudomonadota > Alphaproteobacteria > Acetobacterales > Acetobacteraceae > JBBSIT01. The sequence goes on from JBBSIT010000419.1 coordinate 2,138, forward strand.
AAGGTGAAGCCCGGCTTGTTGTAGCGCTCGGCGAACCAGCGCTGCGCCATCGCCATACCGACGGCGTTCGCCACCCCCTGCCCCAGCGGCCCCGTCGTCGTCTCCACGCCGGAGGTCAGGCTGTACTCCGGATGGCCCGGCGTCACGCTGCTGAGCTGGCGGAACTGCTTGATGTCGTCGAGCGACACGGCCTCGTCCTCGGTCGGGCCGTTCTGATCGATGCGCCGCGTGCCGGACAGATGCAGCAGCGAGTAGAGCAGCATCGAGGCGTGGCCGACCGACAGCACGAAGCGGTCGCGGTTGGGCCAGGTGGGGTCGGCCGGGTCGAAGCGCAGCACGTCCTGCCACAGCATGTAGCCCACCGGCGCCAGCGCCATCGGCGTGCCGGGATGGCCGGACTTCGCCTTCTGCACCGCGTCCATGGACAGCGTGCGGATCGTGTCGATGCACAGCGTGTCGATGTCGGCCGATGCACTCATCGCGTTGTCGTCCCCGGTGTGGTGTTGCCGCGAACATGGCCCGGTCGCCCGCGGAAGGGAAGCAGACTGCCCCAACTTGAGAACGTGCGCCATCGCGGCCGGGTTGCGCGCGCCGGTCGCATGATGCTTGCGCTACCCTGCCGCGGCCTGACATGAACGCCTCGCGCCCCACTCCGGAACTCCATCCATGCCGAGCTCGACCATCACGGTGACGCTTGCGGACGCAGCGGTCCCCGTGGTCCCGGCCGCCCGCGCCACCATGATCGAGGGGCCGGTCGGGCCCATGCTGCTGCGGCTCACCCTGCCGATGGCGGCCGCGGTGCTGGCCATGATCGGCTACGGCGTGATCGAGACCTGGCTGATCGGCCGGCTCGGGCCGCAGGCGCTCTCGGCCGTGAGCTTCACCTTTCCCGTGACCATGGTGGTCATCAGCCTCGGCATCGGCCTGGGCGCCGGCACCTCGGCCGTCGTGGCGCGCGCGATCGGCGCCGGCGAGGCGGACGTGCCCGGCCTGGTCGCGGACGCCATGATGCTCACGGCCGCCCTCGCCGCAACGGCGGCGCTCCTGGGCGTGCTGCTGACCGGGACGCTGTTCCGCGCGATGGGCGCGCCCGCGGAGCTGCTGCCGCTCATCGCCGGCTACCTGCACCTGTGGTTCCCGGCGGCGGTGCTGTTCCTCGCCAGCATGGTCGGCCTCAGCGCCGCGCGCGCGGCCGGCGACACGGCGTTCCAGGGCATCGCGACGGCGTGCATGACCGGGTTCAACCTCCTGATCGCGCCGCCGCTGATCTTCGGCATCGGCTCATCGCCCGGCTTCGGCCTGCGCGGCGCGGCGATGGCGAACGCGCTCGGGTGGAGCCTTCTGCTGGCCGCGACGCTCTGGCGGCTGCGCCGGCTCCGTCTGCTCTCGGGCCTGCGTCCCGCGGCGCCGCGCTTCCTCGCCTCTGCCCGGCGCGTGCTGCGCGTCGGCGCGCCGGCGGCCGCGACCAACACCATCATCCCCGTCTCGGCAGGCATCGTCACCGCTATCCTGGCCGGATACGGCCCCGAGGCGGTGGCGGGCTTCGGCGTGGCGAGCCGGATCGAGAGCCTGGCGATGGTCGCCTTCTTCGCGCTCTCGGCGGTGATGAACCCCTTCGCCGGGCAGAACGCCGGCGCCGGCCGGCTGGACCGCGTGCAGGCGGCGCTGCGCGTCACGTTCATCGTCTGCACCGTGCTCGGCGCGGCGGCGGCGGTCGTACTGTTCCTCGCCGGCCCCGCCATCGCCGGGCTGTTCACCACCGACCCTGCGGTCGCCGCCGCAATCATCGCCTATCTCGCGATCGTGCCCATCAGCTACGGCGCCGCCGGCGTCATCGCCGTGGTGAACTCCGCGTTCAACGGGCTGAACCGGCCCGGCGCCGCGGTGGTGCTGTCGGTCGCGCGCACCCTCGTGATCAACGTGCCGGTCGCCTGGCTCGGCGGCCGGCTGTTCGGCGCGCCGGGCGTGTTCGCCGGCGTGTGCCTCGCCAACCTGGCCGTCGGCCTCGTCGCCGCACTCTGGGCGTGGCGCGCGACCGGGCCGGCACCCCGCCTATGGTGACGCGCGACGGGTTGCGGGACGGCTCCCTGCTGCGGGAGTTCGCCGCGTGCGCCCCCACCTTGCGGCTGCTGACCGAGGAGCAGCGCGCGGCGTCGCTGGCCCGCACGCTCGCGCATCGCCCGCCGGGCGGGGACGGCGTGTGGCTGTTCGCCTACGGGTCGCTGATCTGGAACCCGGCCTTGCGCTACGACGACCGCCGCGTGGCGCGCATCCAGGGTTGGCATCGCCGCTTCTGCCTGAGCACCATCGCCGGCCGCGGCACGCTGGAGGCGCCGGGCCTGGTGCTCGGCCTCGACCGCGGCGGCGCCTGCACCGGCGCCGCGTTCCACGTCGCCGAGGCGCTGGTCGCGGAGGAGCTGACCTTGCTGTGGCGGCGGGAGATGCTGTCCGGCAGCTACGCCCCGCGCTGGATGCGGCTGCGCGACCCGGCGGGAGAGCCGTTCGCGCACGGCATCGGCTTCGTCATCGACCGCGCCGGCCATATTACGCCGGCGCGCTGGCGGAAGACGAGACGGTCCGCCGGCTGGCCACCGCGCGCGGCAACCTCGGCAGC
>JBBSIT010000420.1:0-4745 GCA_038231995.1 Acetobacterales bacterium
CGCGCCGACTTTCGCGCCCTCGCGGCCCGACCAAGACGCACCGAAACTCTCAGCCGACGTGATCAACCGCCTGCTGCTCGTCGCCTGCCGACCGCCCTGACGTGCAAAGCCAAGCTCAGTCGCCCTCGAACGCCGGGCGCTGCTTGGCGGCGAAGGCGTGGTAGGCACGCGCGAAGTCCCGCGTCTGCATGCACAGCGCCTGGGCCTGCGCCTCCGCCTCGATCGCGTCGTCCACCGGCATCGACCACTCCTGGTGCAGGCAGCGCTTGGTCATCGCGTGGCCAAAGGTCGGGCCGGACGCCAGGTTCGCCGCGAGCGCCTGCGTCTCCGCCAGCACCGCCTCGGGCGGCGCGAGGCGGTTGAAGAACCCCACGCGCTCCGCCTCCGCCCCGTCCATGGCGCGGCCGGTGTAGAGCAGTTCCGCCGCCCGTCCGGCGCCGATGATGCGCGGCAGCAGGCTGCACGCCCCCATGTCCGCGCCCGCGAGGCCGACGCGGGTGAACAGGAACGCGACCCGGGCCCGCTCGGTGCCGAGCCGCAGGTCCGACGCCATCGCCAGGATCGCGCCGGCGCCCGCGCACACGCCATCGACGGCCGCGAGGACCGGCTGCGGGCAGGCGCGCATGGCCCGCACCAGGTCGCCGGTCATCCGCGTGAAGTCCAGCAGGCCGGCCATGTCGCCGGCCTCCTGCATCGCCACGAGGGGGCCGATGATCTCATGCACGTCGCCGCCCGAGCAAAAATTGCCGCCCGCGCCGTGCAGCACCACCGCCTTCACGCCGTCCGCGTAGGCCAGCTCGCGGAACAGGTCGCGCAGCTCGGCGTAGCTCTCGAACGTCAGCGGGTTCTTGCGCTCAGGACGGTCGAGCGTGACCGTCCCGACCCGGCCATCCAGCGCCCAGCGGAAATGCCGCGGCGCGAACATCGCCGGGTCGATGCGGTGCCGGTCGTGGCTCAGCGCCATGGGGCGGTCCTCACTCTTATGGTATCAATCTTATTGCCATCCCGCCGCTCTTGAACATGGTATGGCGCGGCCTGTAGCGTCCGTCGTGTTCTCTGCTCAAGGTGGTTCCATGCGGCGCATCGGCTGGCTCCTCATCGTGCTGATCGGCTTCACCTGCGGCGCAGCGGCGGACGAGCCGGTCCATGTGCGGATCGAGCGGGCCGTGACCCGCTACGACGTCGGCCGCGACCTCACCTGGGTGCAGACGATCGAGCGCGACGAGCTCGTGCTGACCGCGCGGGGCGCTGCCCAGCGGGACCGGGCGGCCACCACCTTCCATCCCGGCACGCAGTCGGCCGAGCTGGTGGAGGCGTGGGTGACGCAGCCGGACGGGACGCGGCTGGACGTGACGCCTGCCAACGTGTTCACCCGGCCGAGCCAGGCCAGCCAGGGCGCGCCGGGCTTCACCTCCACCCAGACCATCACGGCGCTGTTCCCGCAGGTCCGCGCCGGCAGCCGCATGCATGCGCGCTGGCGCATCACCCAGCGCGAGCCGGCCATGCTCGGCTTCAACGTCTGGACCGAGCCGCCGATGGAGGCGCCGGTCGATGTCGCCACCGTCGAGATACGCGCCCCGGCCGACCTTCCGCTGCACTGGCGCGCCCGCGGCGGCTTCGAGGTCACGGATACGGCGGCCGATGGCATGCGCCATATCGAGGCGCGCATCGCGGACACGCACGCCGTCCAGCCCGAGCGCAACCAGGTCGCGAGCCGGGACTTCCGCCCGCTGTTCTTGGCGACCAGCCTCGGCAGCCTGGAGGAGCTGGGCGCGCTGTATCACAAGCGCAGCGCCGTCATGGCGGCGCCCACGCCCGAGATCGAGGCGCTGGCCCGGCGCATCGCCGGCGACCGCACCGGGCTCGACGCCGCTGCCGCGGTGTATCGCTGGATCACCACCAACCTGCGCTACGTCGCGGTCTATCTCGATCCCAACAGCGGCTGGGTGCCGCGCCCAGCGGCGCAGGTGCTCAAGGACGGCTTCGGCGACTGCAAGGACCACGTCGTGCTGATGCAGGCGATGCTGAGCACGCTCGGCATCCGCGCGGAGGCGGGCCTCATCGAGTGGGGCACGAGCTACGAGCCCCTGCCGCTCTGGACGCCGTGGCAGTTCAACCACGTCGTGCTCTATTTGCCGGACTACGACCGCTTCGCCAACCCGACCAACCCCTACGCGCCGTTCGAGGCGATGGACCGGCGCCTGTCCGGCAGGCCGGTGGTGATGGCGAGCGAGGAGGGCCGGGTGATGCGCACGCCGCCGTCCCGCCCGGAGGACAACCGCACCGAGGTGGATGCCGAGGTCTAGGTGGCGCCGGACGGCACGATCAGCGGACGGAGCCGCATCACGGAGTCGCCGGTGCTCAGCAGCGGCCCCCGCAGCGCCGTTGCCGGCGCACTGTCCACGCGCGAGCTGGCTGAGCGCATGCTGCTGCAGACGCCCGAGGGCGGCTTCGGCGATTTGGAGGCCACGGACCCGCGCGACCTCAGCAAGCCGTTCGAGGTAACGGCGACTTGGCGCAGCCCGCGCGGCGCGCCGGCGCCGGGCCGGGACCTGCAGATCGCCGTGCCGGTCGGCATCGACTTCGAGCCGGCGTCCCGGCTGCGCCAGGCGCTCCTGCCGGACCGCCCGCGCGCCTATCCCGTGCTGGCCGGGGCGCGCGACCAGGCGTGGAACACGGTCCTGCACCTGCCGGCGGACTGGACGGTGCGGGAACTGCCCGCGCCGGTGAGGGTCGAGACCCCGGCCGGCCGCTATGTCGCCACCTACGAGCGCACGGGCGACGGCGTGCGGGTCAGCCGCCGGCTGGTCCTGCTCAAGGACGTGTACCAGCCCGGCGAGGTGGGCGCCCTCGAACAGGTGCTCTACGCCCCGCTCGACGACGCCCGCGCCATCCTCACGCTGACGCCGGGCGAGGCTGAGTTCGCTACCTCGCCTACTCCGCTGCCTGCCGCAGCTGCGCTCCGTCCAGCGCCTGGCTGAGATCGGCCAGGATGTCGTCGATGTGCTCGATGCCGACGGACAGGCGGACGTAGCCGGGGCTGACGCCGGTCGCCATCTGCTCCTCCGCCTCCAGCTGGCTGTGCGTCGTGCTGGCGGGATGGATGGCGAGCGTCCGCGCGTCGCCGATGTTGGCGACGTGATAGACCATCTGCAGCCGGTCGATGAAGGCGCGCCCGGCGTCGGCGCCGGCGGCAAGCTCGAACCCGACCAGCCCGCCGTGGCCGCCGCGCATGTATTTCGCTGCGCGCGCGCCTTCCTCCCCCGTCTGCAGCCCGGGGTAGATCACCCGCGAGACCTCGGGCCGGGCCGTGAGGAAGCGGGCGACCGCGTCGGCGTTGCGGCAATGCTCCCGCATGCGCAAGCTGAGCGTCTCGATGCCCTGCAGGATGAGGAAGGCGTTGAACGGGCTGATGGCCGGGCCGAGGTCCCGCAGGAGGGTGGTGCGGAGCTTCAGCGCGTAGCCAACGGGGCCGAGCGGCTTGGCGGCCTCGGCCCACACCGCGCCGTGATAGCTCGGGTCGGGCGTGTTGAGCGCGGGCTGCCGCTCGGGATAGGCGGCCCAATCGAAGTTGCCGCCGTCCACGACGATGCCGCCGATGCTGTTGCCGTGCCCGCCGAGGTACTTGGTGGCGGAGTACACCACGACGGCCGCGCCGTGGTCGAATGGCCGCACCAGGATGGGCGCCGCCGTGTTGTCCATGATGAGCGGGACGCCGTGGGCGCGGCCGGCCTCGGCGACCTCGGCGATGGGAAACACGCGCAACTTCGGGTTGGGCAGGGTCTCGGCATAGTAGCAGCGGGTGCGATCGTCGGTGGCGCGGGCGAACGCGCCGAGATCGACCGGATCGACGAAGCGGACATCGAGGCCCTGGTCGCGCATCGTGTTGGCGAACAGGTTGTAGGTGCCGCCGTACAGGTCGGTGGAGGAGACGATGTTGTCGCCCGCGCGCGCCAGGTTCTGCACCGCGAGCACCGACGCCGCCTGCCCGGACGCGACGGCGACCGCGGCGGCGCCGCCTTCCAGCGCCGCGACGCGCTTCTCCAGCACGTCGGCGGTCGGGTTCATGATACGGGTGTAGATGTTGCCGAGCTGCTTGAGCGCGAACAGGTCGGCCGCGTGCTCGGTGCTGTCGAACTGGTAGCTGGTGGTCTGGTAGATCGGCACCGCGACGGCGGTGGTGGCAGAGTCCCGCCGCCAGCCGGCGTGCAGGGCGAGGGTCTCGGGGTTCTTGGATTGCATCGCGCGTCTCCCTGGCGAGGTTGGGTGCATCGTTACAGTGAGTGCGCTGCCGCGGGAAGCTAAACCGTGGCGGCTCTGCCGCGTTGGCACACGGACCTAGAGCGGTCCCGCTGTTGGCGGGACCGCTCTAGCCCTTGTACCCCGCGGTTACTCGCCCTGACTGAACGCAAGAGCGCGTCCAGTCAGAGCGAAACCGCTTTAGTCCGGAGCGGCACCATGGACCAGAACGTGACGAAGCTCGATGCCGCCAGCGTGGAGGCGGCGCCGTTCCAGATCCCGGGCGCCGAGGGCGAGTTCCGCATCCAGATCCTGAACGAGGAGGAGGCGCGCGGCGTGGTTACGACCATCGTGCACCTGCCGCCGGGCGGGCGCATCCCTGCGCACCTGCACCGGGCCGGCGCCGAGATGCACTATGTCCTGGAGGGGGACCTGATCGACGCCGGGCGCGAGCTGGGCGTGGGCGGGTTCCTGACCGATCCGGCCGGCCAGGTGCACGGCCCGCA
>JBBSIT010000421.1:0-4745 GCA_038231995.1 Acetobacterales bacterium
GCAAGGCGCGGCGGGTGGTGGACCGGAGGCCGCGGGGGTAGGACGCTCGTTTCAAATCTGGACAGACCTCGCGCGGCCTATTACGTTGGCATACCGACGTACGCGGGCGGGGCCTGCTGCGCCGGCAGCGCCCGGGTGCGGCCCGGGCGCTGATTGTGGTTCGTTCCTGACGGGGAGAACGCGATCATGCGATCCATCGTGCAACATGCAAGAAGGCTGGTGTTCTCGAGATACGTGCTCGTCCCGGCCGTGGTCGCCGTCTGCTTCATGCCGGATTACAGCTACGCGGGCTGGCTGAGCTGGCTCGGCGTCGGGCTGACAGTGGGGGCAATTGCGGCCGGTGTATTTGCCTTTCTTGGCGGCGGGGGGCCGGCCGCGGCGGCGGCGCTGGTGCTCGGCGTCGGCCAGGTGGTGGCGATCGTTGCGGACGTGGTGTTCGTGCCGATCTTGTCGCGGCCGCCGCCGATGCCGCCCATGGCGATGATGCCGCAGCCGCCGCCCTACGTGCCGACGGACCCGACCTACCCGAACGCGGTCTATCCGCCGGTTCCGACGCAGGGGAACTCCGGAGACCCGATCCGAACGGCGGGGAACAACCTGATCAACGCCGCCAACTCGCTGCTGGCCGACGCGCGGGCGGGGGCGCCGGTCGCGACGATCGACGCGGGCGCGCGCCGGCTCGGCGACGCGTACGCCGGCGTCGCGGACAGCATCGCCGCGGCGGGGCTGGCCTTCCCCATCAGCCAGGCCGACATCGCCTCGGCGCAGGCTGGGGGGATCCCGAGCGCCGAGACGGACTATCTCGTCAGCGCGGGCATATCGGCCGCGAACATCGCGGGGCTGAACACCTATTTCTCCACGACGCCGTTCAACCTGTCGGGCACGACATCGGTGGACGGGGTGCTGCGCGCCACCGCGAGCGCGCTCAATGTCTCCGAGCCGGCCAGTTTCGCGCTCATGGCCGCGGGGCTGCTCGGGGTGGGGGCGCTGCGGCTCAGGAGGCGTTGAACGGAGGTTGTTGCGGCCTGGGTTGTCGCACAAGATGCGGCAACCCAGGAGGTCCTATGCCGCGCATCCTAGCCTTGCTTGCCCTGCTCGCCTCCCTCCCCGCGCTGGCCCAGGCGCCGGCGGGGCCGACGTTGGCTGCGGTGCGGGCGCGAGGCAACCTGCAGTGCAGCGCCTCGCTCGGCACGGCGGCGTTCGGGTATTACGACCGGACCGGGGTGTTCCAGGGACTGGACGCCGACACGTGCCGGGCGGTGGCGGCCGCCGTGCTGGGGGAGCCGAAGGTGCGCTACCTGCCGCTCAGCACGCCGCAGCGGCTGACGGCGCTGCAGACCGGGCAGGTGGACATGGTGGCGCAGACGCTGACCTGGTCGCAGTCGCGCGAGGCGGCGAACGGGCTGCTGTTCGCCGGCGTCAACTTCTACGACGGGCAGAGCTTCCTGGTGCGGAAATCCTCCGGCGCTCAGGCGGGCAAGGACCTGTCCGGGGCGGCGATCTGCACGACGCAGGGCTCGACCAGCGAGCTGAACCTCGCGGACTGGTCGCGCAGCCAGGGGGTGCCGGTGCGGCCCGTGGTGTTCGAGCGCAACGTGGACGGGTTGGCCGCCTACGAGGCCGGGCGGTGCGACGCCTACAGCACGGACGCGAGCCAGCTCGCCGCCAACCGGCTCACGCTGCAGAAGCCCGACGATCACGTCGTCCTGCCCGACCGCATCAGCAAGGAGCCGGTCGGCCCGGCGGTGCGCAAGGGCGACGAGCAGTGGTTCGACATCGTGCGCTGGACCCTGTTCGCGCTGATCAACGCGGAGGAGCTGGGCGTCACCCAGGCCAACGTGGACGAGATGCGCGCCTCGCCCAACCCGACGGTGCAGCGGCTGCTCGGGGTCGCGGGCGACCACGGCAAGCTCATGGGGCTCGACAACCGCTGGGCCTATTTCGCCATCAAGGCGGTGGGCAACTACGGCGAAATCTACGCGCGGCATTTCGGCCCGGTGGGGCTGGCGCGCGGCACCAACGAGCTGTGGACGCGGGGCGGGCTGATGTACGCGCCGCCGATCCGGTAGCTGACCGCCTGACAATTCTACTATGCCGGCCATCTGACGCGGTTCTCTGCGCTTCCGGTGCTCACGGACATACGTCCGCTCCGCTCCGGTTCTCGACAACCGCGCCAGCCGACTCGGCCTAGCGAATTCTCACACGGTCAGTAAAGCTTGCCCTCGTAGGACGGAAAACCCAAGAGTACGGGCGCAACCTTGGAGTTCTCACCATGCGGACGGCGCCTAGACAATCGGAGTCGCCCTGGCGCAAGCCCCCTGCCGAATGGGACCGGCGGCCGGAGGAGACGAAGCGCGAGATCATCCGTGAGGTGGGAGCGCGGCTGTTGGCCGAGCACGGGCTGGACGGGGTGTCGCTCCAGGCACTGATGAACGGCACGAGAGTGCCGCAGGGGTTCTACTACAAGTGGTTCCCGTCGAAGCCGTACTTGGTCAAGGAGATTGTCGAGGTCTACCTGGCGCGGATCTACGCCGCGCTGGACGCGGCGGGACTCGACGCGATGCCGGACCGGAAGCGGCTGGGCGCCCTGGCGCGCGTGCTGGCCAGGACAGCGCACCGGTGGCCGGACGAGCACCAGGTACTGATGATGGGCCTCGCCAGCCTGCCGGTGGACGCGCGCATTGCGCTGCGCACCCGGCTGAAATGGCTGCATGCGGGCGTGGCGGAGGCGGTGAGCTTGCGGCTGCCGAAGCTCGACCCGGCCGCCGCGGCGGAGCGGGCGGCGCAACTCATGTTGCTGCTCGCCGGGCCGGCGCTGTGGGCAGCGGAAGGGGACGAGCGGACGGTGGATGCGGGGGCGGACGCGGCGGTAGCCGCCGTGATAGGGGCCAAGGCCGCACCCGCCTGTTAGCGCCTCAGCGCGGCTGGCGGCGCCGGGTCAGGGCCAGTCCGGCCAGCCCGACGCCCAGCAGCGCCATGCTCGCCGGCTCCGGGACCGGGGCGACGGCGGCGTAGAGGCCGTCGGCGAAGGCGGCCTGGACCTTGGCGGTCGGGTGGATGTGGTCCCAGTACTGGTAGCTGCCGATGTTGGCGGCCTGGTTGGTCGCCGGGCTGATCGGGCCGCAGGCGGCGGTGGGGGTGGCGGCTGAGGCCGGGTTGGAGATCTGGGCGTTCACGTTGACGTAGCAGGGATCGGTCGTGTTCGTGATGCCGTAGGAGGCTGCGTTCGCGATGAATGCGTTGTTGGCCGTGTAAAGGTCGAACAGGCGGAAGGTATCGCCGGGGTTGGCGCCGGCGAGGCCCACGATGCCCGAGGCGAGCAGGCTGTTGTACTGCAGGCTGGCGGCGCTCGCGAGCCCGACGCGGGTGGGGTTCTCCTGGGTGAACTCGGGGATCAGCCCGACATCGGGCACGTTGACGACCAGGAAGTCCCGCGCGCCGGCGGCGATCAGCCGGCTGATGTTGTTGATCTCGCTCGCGACGCCGTTGGTGGTGAAGGCAGTGTTGTTGTTCAGGGCGGCGTTGCGCACGTCGTTGCCGCCGATGAACACGGTGTAGAGCGCGCTGGAGGGCGCCACGCCGCCGGAGCGGGCGAGGAAGGCCGAGACCTGGAACGGCAAGTCGATGGCCGCGGTGTTGCCTGCCTTGGCGCCGGCGACGGAGTAGTTGGTGCCGGAGGTCACGGCGCCCGTGGGGCTGGTCCAGCGCGACGCGTCGGCGCGGAGCCCGAGACGGTTGGCCAGCAACTCGACGGCGACCGGTCCGTTGGTGAAGGCGTTGTTGGCGAAGGGCGGGTTGCCGAAATTGGTGTTGAAGGCGGCGGCGAGGTTGCCGTTGTCGGAGAGGCTGTCGCCGAACACGTACTGAGCGGTGTAGGGCGCGGCGCGGGCGGCGCCGGGCAGGGCGAGAGCTGCGGCGAGGCCGGCGGCGAGGATCATCTGGCGGCGTAACACGGGCGTTTTCTCCGAGGTTGGGATCGGGTCCGCGGTCTGCGCCGCACGGCATGGTACTCTGGCCCGGCCCGGCGCGAAAGCTGAAACGCGGCCCGGCGGGTGATGATTTGCAATCGAAACAAAGCGTTGCGGCCACGTGTTGCGGGGCAGCCAGGGCGGGCGCACCGCGGTTGGGAGCGCAAGGGGCTGGACCGGGGGCCGCCCGAAGGATTGCCCGCCTGCTTGCCCGGCGCCCGCGCTGCCGGTATGGAGGCGGCGCGTGTCGGCCTAGCCAGATTGGACTTCATCGCCGTGAATGAGGACAGCCAGTCCCAGGGCGCGCAGGGGACTGCGCCAGGCAGCGCCCCGGAAAGCACACCGGTAAGCACGCCAGCAAGCACATCGGTGCATCGCGTGACCATCCTCTACAACAGCGAGGGAGCGCTCCGTCCGTTCCTGGACAGCCTGCTGGCGCAGGGGATGCAGGATTGGCGGCTCACGGCCATCGACAATGCGTCCACCGACGGCGCGCCCGGAATGATCCGCGACCTCGCCGATCCCCGGATCAGCCTCGTTCGCAACGCGGTCAACCTCGGTTTCGCCAAGGCGGCCAACCAGGGGCTGAGACTCGCCGTCCAGGGTGGCGCGGAGTTCTGCGTGCTCATCAACAACGACACCGAGTTCGCCCCCGACTTTCTCGCCCGGTTCGTGGCGGCGAAGGACAGGCTAGGGGCCGGCGTCATCTCCCCGCGGATCATGTATGCCGGGGATCATGAACGCGCCTGGTATGCGGGGGGCCATTTCGAACGAGCA
>JBBSIT010000422.1:0-4729 GCA_038231995.1 Acetobacterales bacterium
CCGACCTCCATCTGGCGCAGGCGGGCCGGGCGGCCCAGAACGTGCCGAAGTCGATCGGCCGGTTCGACGACTGGCAGGCGGCGACGCACCAGGAGGCCGGGCAGCTCGTCTGCTACGCCTTCACCCGCGCGAGCGCCTCCACGCCTGCGATCCGCGGCCGGGGCGACGTGGTGCTGACCGTGACGCAGCGGGTCAGCGGGCGCGATGCTGTGGCGATCAGCGCCGGCTTCGCCTACCCGGCGGGCACCGAGGTGCAGGTCCAGGTCGATCAGACGCAGCTTCCGTTCTACACCGCCGCCCGCTCCGCCTTCGCCCGCGACGGCAAGGCCGCCGTGGCGGCCTTCGAGCGGGGGCGCACTGCGGTCGCGCGCTCGCCGGGTCCGCGAGTGCCGCAGGTATCCGACACGTTCAGCCTGCGCGGCTTCAGCGCCGCCTATGCCGCGATCAACAAGGCCTGTCCGGCGCGATGAACGCGGTGCTCCCTACGGTCCAGCGGGCCATGCTTGAGCTGACCGAGGCCGAGCGGGTCCGCATCCTCGCGAAGTCGGCGCTGTTCAGCCCGCCGCCAGCGACGCTGGCGGACGGACGGCGCGAGCTGGTCGGCCTGTCGCGGGAGGAACTCGGCGCCGAACTCGCGGCGATCGGCGAGAAGCCGTTCCGCGTCAAGCAGCTCTGGCACTGGATCTACCATCAAGGCGCCACCGACTTCGCCCGCATGTCCAGCATTGCCCGCCCGCTGCAGGAGCGCCTGGCCGAGCGGTTCGTCATCGGCCGGCCCGGCGCCGCCACCGTGCAGATGAGCGCAGATGGCACCCGCAAATGGCTGTTCCGCTTCCGCGACGGCCAGGAGGCCGAGACGGTCTATATCCCCGACCCGCACGAGGACCGCGGCGCCGTCTGCATCTCGTCCCAGGTCGGCTGCACCCTGTCCTGCCGCTTCTGCCACACGGGCACGCAGGCGCTGGTGCGCAACCTCGGCGCCGCCGAGATCGTCGGCCAGTTCATGGCCGCGCGCGACGCCTACGGCGAGTGGCCGAGCCCCAAGGACGAGGTGCCCCGCCGCCTGTCCACCATCGTGCTGATGGGCATGGGCGAGCCGCTCTATAATTACGAGAACGTCGCGAAAGCGATGCGCATCGTCATGGACGGCGAAGGCATCGGCCTGTCCCGCCGGCGCATCACGCTGTCCACCTCGGGCGTCGTGCCGATGATGGACCGGTGCGGCGAGGAGCTCGGCGTCAACCTCGCCGTGTCGCTTCATGCCGTGCGCGACGAGCTGCGCGACGAGATCGTGCCGCTGAACCGCAAGTACCCGCTCGCCGAGCTGATCGCCGCCTGCCGCCGCTACCCCGGCGCCAGCAACGCGCGGCGGATCACCTTCGAGTACGTCATGCTGCGGGACGTGAACGACAGCGAGGCGGACGCGCGCGAGCTGGCGCGGCTGATCGCCGGCATCCCGGCCAAGGTGAACCTCATCCCGTTCAACCCGTGGCCCGGCAGCGCCTACGAGCCGAGCGCGCAGGCCACGCTCGACCGGTTCGCGCGGATCGTGCAGGACGCGGGCTTCGCCTCGCCGATCCGCGCCCCGCGCGGCCAGGACATCCTCGCCGCCTGCGGGCAGTTGCGGACGGAAAGCCGGCGGGTCCGCGCCACGCCATAGCGCAGAAGACAGGCCGATCCAGCCGGCGTTAATACCTCGTAAATAAACGTGAATCTCAGGACATGGGGTCGTTTGCCCTTGTGCGCAGCGGGTCGCACGAGTTGATTGCCGCCCCATGTCCGAAGCCTTGGCTGCCCGCACGGTCCTGCCGCTTGGCCTCCTCGCCGCGGCAGGGTTCCTCTCCTCTGCCGGCGCTCGGGTCATCGACAGCCTGCTGCACGTGATCGCCACCGACTACAGCCTGTCGGTGCCGCAGGTCTCCATCGTGATCGCGGCCTTCACGCTGCCTTACGGGCTGAACCAGCTCGTGCTCGGCCCGGTCGGCGACAAGTTCGGCAAGCTGCGCGTCATCCTCGGCGCCCTGCTCGGATACATGGTGTTCACCGGCGCCTGCGCGTTCGCACCCGACCTCCCGTCGCTGGCGTTGCTGCGGGCCTGCGCGGGCGCTACGAGCGCCGGGCTGATCCCGGTGTGCATGGCTTATATCGGCGACGCCGTGCCCTACGAGCAGCGCCAGGTGGTGCTCAGCCGCTTCCTGACCGGCATCGTGCTGGCGCAGACCTTGGCCGGGCCGCTCGGCGGCATATTCGGCCAGTATGTCGGTTGGCGCGGCGTGTTCCTCGTGCTGGCCGCCCTGGCGCTGGTGGTCGCCGCGGCGCTCGCCGTCCGCATCCGGGGATTGCCGGACCGCCGCAGCAGCGGGCGCATGTTCCGGCTCGAGAACTACGTTGCCCTGGCCCGGAATCGAACAGGCCGGCTGATCCTGATCGGCGCGGCGCTGGACGGCGCCCTGCTCACCGGCTGCTTCCCGTTCGTCGCACCCTACCTGCACGAGCGGTTCGACCTGTCCTATGCCCAGGTCGGCCTGGTCGTGGCCTGCTTCGGCCTTGGCGCCTGGGCCTACACCACCCAGGCGAAGGCGATCCTGCAGCTTCTGGGCGAGGGCGGGTTGGTGCTGGCCGGCGGGCTGCTGATGGCGGCCTCGATCCTGCTCGCGGCCGTCGCGCCTTGGTGGTGGCTGTTCCCGGCCATGGAGGGGGCGCTCGGCCTGGGGTTCTTCATGCTGCACTCGGTGCTGCAGGCGCGGGCGACGGAGATGCTGCCGAACGCGCGCGCCACTGCGGTCGCGACCTTCGCCTTCATGCTGTTCCTGGGCCAGAGCCTCGGCGCCCTGCTGGTCGCCTTCGGCATCGCGCGTATCGGCTACAGCGCGACGTTCCTGCTGGACAGCGCCGGCATCGTGCTGCTCACGGCCTGGCTCGCCTGGCTGATCCGGCGGTCACAAGTTTAGCTCCAGCGCCCGCGCATACACCACCCGGCGCGGCAGACCGGTTGCCGCAGCCACCAGCGCCGCCGCGTCCTTCAGGCTGTGCGCCTGCAGCGCGCGGCGCAGCTCGGCGTCGAGGGCATCGGCGCCGGTCGCCTCCTCCGCCGCCGGGCCGATGACGAGGGTGATCTCCCCGCGCGCCTCGGCCGTCGCGTAGTGGGCGGCGAGCTCGGCCAGGCCGCCGCGGCGCACCTCCTCGAAGCGCTTGGTCAACTCCCGCGCCACCGCGGCGGGACGATCGCCGAACGCGTCCGCCAGGTCCGCCAGCATCTCGGCGAGGCGGTGCGGCGCCTCGTGCCAGATCAGCGTGGCGGCGAGCCCGGCGCGCTCGGCGGCTCGCAGCCGGCCGAACGCGGCGCGCCGGGCCGCCTCGCGCGGCGCTGGGAACCCAAGGAACAGGAAGGGCTGGGGCGGCAGCCCGGACAGCACCAGCGCCGTCACGGCCGCGTTCGGCCCCGGGATGGCCGTCACCGGCAACCCCTCCGCGACCGCCGCGCGCACCAGCCTAAACCCAGGGTCCGACACCAGCGGTGTGCCGGCGTCCGATATAAGCGCCACGAGCCGGCCCGCCCGCAACAGGTCCAGCACGCCGGGCAGCCGTCCCTCCTCATTGTGGTCGTGCAGCGGCGAGGTCCAGGCCTTGATCCCGTGATGCGCGAGCAGCCGCGCCGAGTGCCGCGTGTCCTCGCACAGCACGAGGTCCGCCGCCTGCAGCGCGGCGACCGCGCGGGGCGACAGGTCAGCCAGGTTGCCAATAGGGGTGGCGACCAGCACCAGACCCGGGGTTATAGTGGCGCTGTCATCGGGCGCTGCTTCATCGGGAGAGGTCTCCAGCCATGCTTCGTCGGGCATTCACGCTCCTTGCCGCGGCCGCGACCCTCAGCGCCTGCGTGGCGCCGCCGGACCCCTATGGCTTCGGCCGTCCCCCGCTCACTAGCACACAAGCAGCACATCCGGTGGGGCCGCAGCCCGGGCCGGGCAACCGGGTCGCGCTGCTGCTCCCGCTCTCCGGCAGCAACGCCGAGCTCGGGCAGTCGATGCTGCGCGCGGCCCAGCTCTCGCTTGCCCATCCCGGCGCCCCGCCGTTCGACCAGTACGACACCGGCGGCACGCCCGAGGGCGCTGCCGCCGCGGCGCGCACCGCATTGGACGCCGGAGCCGGCATCATCGTCGGCCCGCTGACCGCGCCGGAGACCGCGGCCGCGGCGCCCCTCGCGCGCGCCGCCGGCGTGCCCGTGCTCGCCTTCACGAGCGACGCCACGCAGGCCCAACCCGGCGTCTGGACCCTCGGCATCACGCCCACCCAGCAGGTGCGCCGTCTGGTGCTGGCCGTTCAGGCGGAGGGCAAGCAGCGCGTGGCCGCCGTGGTGCCGGACAACCCGTTCGGCAACGCCCTCGCGGACGGGCTCGGCACCACGACCGCATCGGCCGGCCTGCCACCACCCCGCATCATCCGCTACACCGGCGGCTTCACCAACCTCAACACCGCGCTCAAGGAGGTCGCGGATTACGGCAGCCGGCGCGGCGCCATCGAGGCGCAGCAGCGCGCCGCCCGCGCGCGCACCGATTCGGACGGCCGGCGCGAGGCGAACGACATCGGCCAGCAGACGCCACCCCCGCCGCCGTTCGACGCCTTGCTGCTCGGCACCGCCGGGGACCAGTTGAGCCAGGCCGCGCCGCTGCTGACCGCCTATGACATCGGGCCGGCGCAGGCCCGCATCCTGGGACCGGCCCTGTGGGCG
>JBBSIT010000423.1:0-4720 GCA_038231995.1 Acetobacterales bacterium
CCGCGTCTGACCCCAGCGCTCACGATCAACTCGTAACATCAGTTCTGACGACACCTTCACCAGAAAGCCGCCATATGGGAATGACCGCCGTGCAGCCAAGCACAACAACTATGGGTCTCGAACTGGACGCAGTTTAGAACCGGGGCGCGCAGCATCGTGAGGCTGAGCCAGGCGGCCAGGAGGGCGCCGGCGGTATCCATGATCAGGTCGAGCACGGTGTCGTATTTACTCCTTGATCACGTTGGCCGGCATGACCTGGTCGAAGCCCCATTCCGCGACCTCCCACACGGCGCCGACCGCGATCCCGATGCTCGCGATCACGAGGAGGCGGATCCACCAGTAGCTGGCCCCGGCCGCAAGGACCTTGCTGCACAGGAACACCGCGGCCCAGAACGTCATGGCGAACAGCGTACAGGCATGCAGGACCCGGTCGAACCACCAGAACCGCTGGTAGAGATCGAACACGTAGCCCGCCACGTTTGCGAGCAGCATGACGGCCGCCAGGACCCAGGCGGTCACGCGGGCGCCCGAGTTGATGTGCATGCCCAACTCTCCTTAATCCTGCGACTGGGCAGAATGCCATGTCGAAGCGCTCATGCGGCATCCAGGGTTGCATGCGCGGGTCGCGGCTGGCGGCAGCTCCGGCCGAGCAAGACGCGGTAGGTGCTACGTTGCTCGGCGCCGGCCCGGCACAGGTGCCGCTCGTGCTCTGCGGCGGCCCCTCCTTACCTGACGAGACCCGGGTGCCCCGCGCCGGGTCTCGTCACGCGCTTAGCCCGCCTGCCGGGTCCAGCAGCGCCGCTTGCAGCAGCACGACAGTTTTCATGTCGATGATCTCGCCGCGCCGAGCCATCGCGACGGCATCGGCCAGCGGCAGCTCCAGTACCTCGATGTCCTCTCCCTCCCGCGCCAGCCCGCCACCGGCGCCCACCCGGTCGGCCTCGGAGTATTCGGCCAGGAACAGGTGGACGCGCTCCGTCGAGGCGCCAGGGCTCGTATAGAGCGCGAACAGCGGGCGCAGTGCGTGCAACCGGTAGCCCAGTTCCTGCTCAGCTTCCGCGCGGATCGTGTCCTCTGGCGCTGCGTCCCCCTCGATCACCCCGGCAGCGGCCTCGATCAGCCGGCCCGGACCTCCCAGCAGCAGGGTAGGAACGCGCAACTGCCGGACCAGCAGCACGGTGCCGCGTCCGGGGTCGTGCGGCAGCACGGCGCAGGCAGCCGGCTGATGCAGCACCTCGCGCTCGATCGGCTGGCGCGCGCCATCCCGGCGCACCTGCTCGACGTGGACGCGCTCCAGCCGGTAGTGCCCATCCGAGAGAGTTTCCCTGCGTTGAATCGTGGCGGTCATCGCGCGTTCCTGTTCCTGTCCCCACGCAACCCTGGTGGCGCTGCGAGGTTCCATGGGACCGCCGCCAGGAACCCGTGATGCCCCGAGACGCTGACCTCCCTCTCACCGTCCCCGAGCCGGCCCTTGCCCTGTGGCTCGTGGAGCAGGCGCTTGCGCTCGGTGCGCTGCTGCATGTCTCGGGCGGAGAGGCTCAGCTCGCGCGGGTGCGGGCGGCGGCCGAGGCGTTCGCGGGCACACGCGTCGAGGTGCTGACCCTGCCGCCGTGGGACGTGCTGCCATATGACCGGTCCGCGCCGTCCGCACGGGTCATCGGGCAGCGGGTGCGCACGCTGGCCTGCCTTGCCGAGGCGGCCGCCCGGCCGCGCCTGGTGCTGACCACCGCCGACGCGGCGCTGCAGCGCGTGCCGCCGCCGGGGAGCTGGACCGGATCGGAACTGGTCCTCGCTGTCGGCGACACGCTTCACATCGATCGGTTCCGCGCCGGCCTCGCCGAGCGCGGCTACCATCTGGACGAGCGGATCGATGAGCCCGGCGAAGTCGCGATCCGCGGTCTCACGATTGAGGTATTCCCTGCCGGCGAGGCTGCGCCCGTCCGCCTGTCGCTCAATGCCGATTGCCGCATCACCGCGATCCATGCCTACGATCCTGCGACGCAGCGCAGCACGGGCGTGTTGGACCGGGTGCCCCTGCGTCCAGCCATCGAGTTCCCGCCCGACCCGGACGAGGCGGCGCTTGCAGCCCTCGCCATGGCGCACCCGGAGGACCTCTCGCCAGAGGAGGCGGAGGCCGCGGCAGCCTCCCCGCCGCGGCTCGTGCCGCTGTTCGAGTATCTGCCGGGCGTCGCCGCCGTGCTCGACGCCGAGGTCGAGGACCGCTGGCGCGCCTTCGCCGAGCAGGTCGAGGACGCCTACGCCACCACGAGAAAGGCCCGGCGAGCCCAGGGCGAGGCCGGCCTCCTGCCACGGCCGAGCCGGCTGTACGTCACGCCCGCGCAGGCCATCCGCGCCCTCGCCGGCCGGGTCATCCGGGCGGAGCCGGAGGGGATCTCGGTGGAGGCGCCGCGCCGGGTTGAGGCGTTGGCCGAGGCGGTGCGGGTGGCGGCCTCGCGCGGCGGTCGTGTGGTGATCGCGGTACCGGCCGAGCCCGCGGCGGTCGCCGCCAGCCTCGCCCGCCATGGGCTCGATGCGCGGGTGGCGACGGCGTGGGACGAGGTGGCGCCCGGCGAGGCGGCCGTGCTGCGGATGGACATCTCGGAGGGCCTGGCGCGGCCCGGCCTGCTCGTGCTCTCGGTCGCGGCGCTGCTCCGTGCGCGCGGTTCGGCCGCCGGCCTCGTAGCGATGGAAGAGGCGCCGCGCATCGGCGATCTCGTCGTGCACCTCGCGCACGGAGTCACCCGGCTGACCGGCCTCAGCAGCGTCGAGGTGGAGGGTCAGGCCGAGGAGCGCGCAGCGCTGGCGTTCGCCGACGGGGCGGAATTGCTGGTCCCCGTCAACGAACTCGACCAGGTCTGGCGTTACGGCCACGAGGCCGATGGGGCGGCGCTCGACCGCATGGGTGGCGAGGCGTGGCGCCGCAAGCGCGCCGAGATCGAGGCGGAGGTGGCCGAGACTGCCCGCAGCCTCGCCGCCGCCGCTGTCGCCCGCGCGGCCCAGCGCGCGCCCGTAATCGTGCCGGCCCAGCCCGAGACCGACCGCCTGGCCCGGCGCTTCCCGTACACCCCCTCGCCCGACCAGCGCGCCGCGATCGACGCGGTGCTGGCCGATTTCGCCGCTGGCCGGCCGATGAACCGGCTGGTGTGCGGCGATGTGGGCTTCGGCAAGACGGAGGTGGCGTTGCGGGCAATGGCGGCCGCGGCGCTGGCGGGCTGCCAGGTCGCGCTCGCAGCGCCCACCAGCGTATTGGCGCGCCAGCACCTCAATGCCATGTGCCGCCGCTTCGCCGGCACCGGAATGCGGGTCGAGGGCCTGCGCGCCACCACCAGCTCGGCCGGTCGCGCGGTTCTGCGCGGGCTGGCCAGCGGCGAGGTGCGTGTGGTGGTCGGCGCCCAGGGCATCGCCTCCGAGGGGGTGCGCTTCGCCCGGCTCGGCCTCGTCGTGATCGACGAGGAGCAGCGGTTCGGTGAAGCGGACGAGGCGCGGCTGGCCGGGCTGCGCCAGGGGGACGAGGCGGTACACGCGCTCGCGATGACCGCGACGCCGATCCCGCGCACCCTGCAGGGCGCACTCGTGGGCTTGCGCGACGTGAGCGTGATCGCCACCGCCCCGGTGCGCCGGCAGCCCACCCGCACCTTCGTGCTGCCATGGGACTTGCCGGTGGCGCGGGAAGCACTTCTGCGCGAGCATCGGCGCGGCGGGCAGAGCTTCGTGGTCGTGCCGCGCATCGGCGACATGAACGACATGGCGGCGAAGCTGGCCGAGGCCGTGCCGGAGCTGCGCGTCGTGCAGGCGCACGGGCGGATGCGGGCGGACGCGCTGGAGGAGGCAGTCGTCGGCTTCAGCGACGGCGAGGGCGACGTGCTGCTCGCCACCAATATCATCGAGGCCGGGCTGGACATCCCGCGCGCCAATACGATGCTCGTGCTGGGCGCAGAGCGGTTCGGCCTGGCTCAGTTGCACCAACTGCGCGGGCGGGTCGGCCGGGGGCAGCGCCGGGGCTCGGTCTACCTGATGACCGATCCGGGCCGGCGCCTGGCTCCCGCAACCCGGCAGCGGCTGCGCACCATAGAGGCGTTGTCAGGCCTCGGCGCAGGCGTCGCGATCAGCGCCGCGGACTTCGACCAGCGCGGCGCCGGCGACCTGTTCGGCGAGAAGCGGGCCGGGCACGTCCGCACTATCGGCACCGAGTTGTACCAGTAACTGCGTGCCCGCGCCGTGGCCAAACTGCGCGGCGAAACGCCCGCCCCGCCTCCACCCGAGCTTCGCGTCGGGCTGACAGGCCGCATGCCGGCCAGTTACGTACCGGAACCCAACCTTCGGCTCGGGCTTTACTCCCGCATGGCACGACTCATCAACCCGGCGGAACTCATGGAGTTCGAGGACGAGCTGGCCGATCGCTTCGGCCCGCCGCCTCCTGAGCTGGTCGGGCTCCTGGCGCTCGTTCGGCTGCGCTGCTGGTGCGCGCGGCGCGGCATCACGCGCCTGGACGCCGGACCGCAAGGGGCAGCGTTGACGCCATACGACCAAGCCGATGCCGGCGGCCTCGCCCAAGCGCTCGGAGGGCGGCTGAAAAACGGCCGGATACCGTTGGCGAAGTTACCGGACTGCCCAGCCGCATAAACTGCTGCGGGAAGTTTGGTTGACGACATAACCTGGAATCGGACAATTCTAGCAAACTATTCTTAAGTCGCCCAACTGTAGCGCACATAGTTCGGAC
>JBBSIT010000424.1:0-4719 GCA_038231995.1 Acetobacterales bacterium
CCGAGCTGATGGGCCGGCTCTACTGGGACAAGCACGGCGTCGAGAACATCAACATCCGCATCGGATCGAGCTTCCCCGAGCCGGTGGACGACCGCATGCTCGCAACCTGGCTCTCGTACGAGGACTTCACCGCTCTGATCGAGCGCTGCGTGCTGGCCGATCGGGTCGGGCACGCCGTGGTGTGGGGCGCCTCGGCCAATAGCCGGATGACCTGGTGGCGCGGCGATGCGCGCGCGCGGATCGGCTGGGCGCCCAAGGACAGCGCCGACACCTTCGCCGGGCAGCTCGCGGGCAAGACGAGCGGCAACCCGGTGGCCGAGCGCTACCAGGGCGGCGCCTTCCCCACATTCGACTACTCGCGGAGCGCGCCGAGTCCGGCGCAGTTGTTCGAGGACTGATCCGGTGAGCCACGCCGCGCCGCGGACCGTGATGGAGAACATCCACGCCATCGCGCGGCTGGAGAGGGACCAGGATCGCGAGCGATCCCTGTCCGACCGCATCGGCGACGTGATCGGCGGCTTCGCCGGGACCATCACCTTCGTGCTGCTGCATCTCGCCTGGTTCGTGCTCTGGGCCGCCGTCAATACCGGCGTGGTGCCCGGCCTGCCGTCCTTCGACCCCTATCCGTTCGCCCTCCTGACCATGCTCGTGTCGATGGAGGGGGTGCTGCTCACCACGTTCGTGCTCATCAAGCAGAACCGGGCCAGCCAGCGCGCCGATCGCCGCGACCACCTCGACCTGCAGATCAACCTGCTGACGGAGAAGGAGGTGACGAAGCTGATCCAGATGCTGGAGCACATCAGCGCCCATCTCGGCATCGAGCGCGAGGTGGTGGACGACGAGACGCGCGAGCTCGGGGAGGTAACGGCAGTAGGCGAGCTGGCGCAGGAGTTCGATGACAAGCTGCCCGACGATCCGTGACGGGCGCGGGGTCGCCGTCATCGGCGGCGGTCCCGCCGGGCTGATGGCGGCGGAGCGGATGGCGGCCGCCGGGCTGGCAGTGACGGTGTTCGACCGGATGCCCAGCCCGGGCCGCAAGCTGCTGGTCGCCGGGCGCGGCGGGCTGAACCTGACGCACACGGAGCCGCTCGACCGCCTCCTCGGCCGCTACGGCGCGGCCCGCCCGGCGCTCGAAGCCGCTGTCCGGGCCTTCCCGCCCGATGCGCTGCGCGCCTGGTGCGCAGAGCTCGGGCAGGAGACATGGGTCGGCAGCAGCGGCCGGGTGTTCCCCGCCGCGTTCAAGGCGACGCCGCTGCTGCGCGCCTGGCTCGGCCGGCTGGCGGGGCAGGGCGTGCAACTCCGGCCGGGCCGCCGCTGGGTTGGGTGGGACAGCGCGGGCGCGCTGCGCTTCGTCCACTCCGGCAACGAGGTTTTGGCGCATCCGGCGGCGACCGTGCTGGCGCTCGGCGGCGCGAGCTGGTCGCGGCTGGGCTCGGACGCCGCCTGGGTCAGCCTGCTGCGCGAGCGCGGCGTGCGGGTGAACCCGCTCCGTCCGTCCAACTGCGGCTTCCTGGTGCCGTGGTCCGATGCGTTCCGCACCCGGTTCGAGGGCGCGCCGCTGAAACGCATCGCGCTCGCCTTCGAGGGCCGGACGGTGCGGGGCGAGGCGGTGGTGACGGCGGACGGCATCGAGGGCGGCGCCGTCTATGCCCTGAGCGCGCCCCTGCGCGACGCCGTAAGCGCGCGAGGCAGCGCGGTGGCGACGCTGGACCTGCGCCCCGACCTCGACCCGGCGGCGCTCGCCGCCCGTCTCGCCGCGCCGCGCCGGGCGCAGTCGCTGTCCAACTGGCTGCGCAAGACGGCCGGCCTGCCGCCCGTCGCCATCGGGCTGCTGCGCGAGGGCGGCGCCGTCCCCGACGACCCCGGCGCGCTGGCCGCCCGCATCAAGGCGGTGCCGCTGCGCCTCGTCGGCACGCGCCCGCTCGACCAGGCCATCTCCTCCGCCGGCGGCATCGCGCTCGATGAGCTGGACGAGCATCTCATGCTGCGCCGCCTCCCCGGCGTGTTCGCCGCCGGGGAGATGCTGGACTGGGAGGCGCCCACGGGCGGGTATCTGCTGCAGGCAGCATTCAGCACGGGATGGGCGGCCGGGGAGGGCGCTGCCCGATCATGCCCGTGGCCCCTCATCCCAGCCGCCTTAGCCGTTGGCTCACATATGATCCCATTGCTGCCGCGGGTGTGATTATGGGGTGGCCCGCCCCTCCCTGAGATGACCCAGGCAGGGTTGCCTCTTTCACGGAGGAGGGTGGCAGGACGAGAGGCGGTCATTTACCCGACATCGGAACTCAAGCGCGTGCTGGTCAAGACCTTGGGCGTGCCGTTGTTCTAGGAGCAGGCCATACGGGGGCTGGCGGACCAACCCCTGCCCCTATTCGCCGCAGCCGACCGGGACGGCGCGCCGCGGCCGGAAACCAAGGAGCGCGAGGGCGGGATCAGGGTGCCGACGCGCAACTTTTGCTGAGGGCAATCGCCCATCGTGATCGATGACCGTCAAATGCCGATCGGCCGTTCATCCCCGTTTCACCTCTCCCTGCGATCCTGGCCTCTACTGTCCAACAGAGGGACGAGGGGAACGACTGGCAGGGGCATCCCGCATGGCCGCGCGCACGCTCGCCGGCGACATGCCGATCCGGCCCGGGGCGCGGGATACGCTTCGCCTCGCGCGCGGCGAGACGCTGCTGCGCGTCGCCTCGGTCCCGTGCGAGATGTTCGCCGAAGCGCATGAGCGTCAGTGCCGGGACAACCATGCACTCCCCCTGGGCGCCATGCGGGCCCGGTCCGGCCTCTCTGCCGGCGAGGCGGTATGCGTGCTGTCCTGCCTGCCGCGGGGCTGGATGCCGCCGGAGGACGAGGCGCACCACATGCTGCGGGGCATGGTCTCCGCCTTCGGCCGCGGTCGGTCCATGCCCCGGGAGGACTGACGAGTCCTCGGCTGGAGATGCCGGCCTGTCCCGTTGAAGCGGCACCCGACGCGGCCGTGTCGTCGTCCTGGACGGGGGTTGGGCAGCGATATCGTGCACGCTCCTCGGGCACGGCCCCAGGCGCCACCAAAACCATGTGGCGCAGGAATGGTGGCAGAGCATGGTGAAACAGGAGGATGCGGCCACCATCTTCTCAGCATAAGCTGGAGGGCTTCCGATGACGGCGTTGCGTCTGCTCCTGAATATCGCTTGGGTTATCTTCGGCGGCATCTGGATGGCGGCGGCATGGCTCATTGCTGCCGTCGTGCTGGCCGTCACCATTATCGGCCTGCCCTGGGCGCGGGCGGCGTTCAACATCGCCCTCTACACGCTGCTGCCGTTCGGGCACCGGGTCGTGCCGCGGGAGGGATACACCGGGCGGGAGGACCTTGGGACGGGGCCGCTCGGCTTCGTCGGCAACGTGATCTGGTTCGTGCTCGCGGGCTGGTGGCTGGCGCTCGGGCACCTCGTCGTCGCGGCGGGCCTGGCCGTCACGATCATCGGGCTTCCCTTCGCGTGGGCGCATCTGAAGCTGGCAGGCATCGCGCTCTGGCCGGTCGGCCGGATGGTCGTGCCAGCCGAGCTGCCGTACCGAGCGGCTTACCCGGCCCGGCGCTGACCGGCCCCGTCAGGCTCGAAATTTCGGGCCAGCCACGCGAGCCTGCCGAACCAGCGATGCTGGACTTCGCTGCGCCGCTGCTTTTGGATCAGCGCCGGCGGCACTCCGAGGGGCTGCGCCGCGCTGACGCGGGCGGCATTGCGACGTAAGTCCAAGCCCGTCGCGTTGAAGAATGTGATCGATCGGGTGGGGAGTGAGACATGTCTGACCAGGCAATCGCACTCAACCGGTTCGGGCTGGGCGCCCGGCCGGATGAGGCGCCGCCTGCGGCGCCCAGGGCGTGGCTGCTGGACCAGCTCGACCGTTACGAGGCGCGGCCCGCCGCCTGGGCCGCCCAGCCGACATCGCACGCGCTTGCGCTCGGCTTCGGTGAGGGCCGGGCCGATCGGCTGAATGCGGAGGCGGACGCCGCCACAAGGATGGCAGCGCGCCAGAGGCTGCGCATGCAGGCGCGAGAGGTCTATGTCTCCGCGGTCGATGCACGCGCCGGCAACGCGCTCACCACGCCGACGCCGTTTGTCGAGCGGCTTGTCCACTTCTGGTCGAACCACTTCGCCATCTCGGCGGACAAGCTGGTGGCAATGCCGTTCGCCGGGTCGTTCGAGGCGGAAGCGATCCGGCCAAATGTGCTGGGCCGGTTCAGCGATATGCTGATCGCGGTCGAGCAGCATCCGGCCATGCAGCTTTTCCTCGATCAGGTAGCCTCGATCGGGCCGAACAGCCGCTTCGCCTCGGTTGCGGCCGGGCGCAACCCGAACCGCAAGCTCGGCCTCAACGAGAACCTTGCGCGTGAGATCATGGAGCTGCACACGCTCGGCGTGCGCAGCGGCTACAGCCAGGCGGATGTCACCCAGCTCGCACAGGCGATGACCGGCTGGAGCATCGGCGGCCTCGGCCGCGGGCCGGGCGCAAGGGCGGCCATCGACGCTGCGGCGGACCCGGGCGCGTTCGTCTTCCGCCCCGCCCTGCACGAGCCCGGGCCGCGTGAGATCAGGGGCGTCGCTTACGATCAGCCAGGAGAGGGCCAGGCGCGCGCGGTGCTGCTGGACCTGGCGGCCTCGCCCGCGACCGCCCGGCACCTCGCGACCAAGCTCGCCCGGCACTTCGTCGCCGACGAGCCGCCGCCGGCGCTCGTCGGCC
>JBBSIT010000425.1:0-4710 GCA_038231995.1 Acetobacterales bacterium
CCCATGCCGGCGCGCCCCACCGGCGCGGCCGGGTGTTCGTCGTTGGGCGATGCAGCGGGGGGCGATTACTGGCCGACGCCGGTGGCGCGGGACTGGAAATGCGGCTCAGCGGCGCAGCGCGGGAAGCGCCGGGCCTGCCAACTGAGCGACGCGGTCGGTGGCCGGCTCGATCCGGGCTTCGTCGAGTGGCTGATGGGCTTCCCGGAGGGCTGGACCGCGCCGGGCGGGTGAAGGCGCTGGGAAACGCGGTGGTGCCCGGCGTGGCGGCGATGCTCGGCCGCGCCATCCTGCGAGCGGACGCGGCTGGGCGGGTTGCGCTTCCCGTTGCTTAGGCGATCTGATACGGCCGTATGCGCAGGAAGCGGGGGCATCCATGCAGAAGCAGTTCGTCTTGGTGCTGTGCGGGGGATTGCTCGGCGCGGCCATGGTGGCCTGGGTGCAGCCCGCCACCACCGCGGGCGCGACGTTGCTGGTCGTATTCGCGCTGCTGCTCGTCCAGGCAGCATGGGCGTTGGCGCAAGTGGTGGCCCGGAGACCTCGACCGCCAGGCGGGCCGCTGACCGTCGTGGTGCTGGCGGCGCTGGCGGCCATGGCTGCCGGCCCGGCGAAGGCGCAGGGCGCATCATTCGAGCTGCTCAACGGCTCAGATCTCGCGATCGCTCAGGTTTACGTCTCGCGCACGGGGTCGAGCCAGTGGGGCGACGCCCTGCTCGGCGCCGGTGTCCTGGCAGCTCGAAGCCGCGCGCAGATCGCCTTGGGCTCCCGGGACGGGTGTGTCCTCGATATACGGATCACCTACGAGAACGGACGTTCCGACGAGCGGCGCGGGTTCGACGCTTGCCGGGAGCATGAGCTCAGGTTCGGGGCAGCGGCAACCGCGCGAAGGCCGGCCGAACATGGTGCGATGAACTTCTCATCCGAGCGCCCGCCACAGAATCCGACAGTGGAACGTTTCGGTCTTCGTCTGCCGCTGACTCGGGGCTTAACCGATCAAGGCTCCTCGATAATGCCTGACGCGCCACAGCGCCTCGGGCAGATGCGTTCAGCGATGGCGCCACCCCACCGGCTGACGCCGGCGGCGGTGTTTCTGCCACCCGAGAGCATCCCACCCGCAGGCGTGGGCGCCTACGGGATCATGGCGCTGCGGGCGCAGCCGACCGACGCGAGCACCGGACGTCTTACCATGGCGTGCAAGGCGTTCCTGGCGTCGTTGCCGCCGCAAGAGTCCCTGCCAACCAGCATCGCCGTTGCCGACCAGATGCTGACCATTTGGCCGCTGCTGAGCTCCGGTCTTGCAGAGGCCGAGTGCGGGTCGTGCCCGCATCTGCTGGAGCACTACGCCCTGTTCGCCGGTCAAGCCGCTATTGCGGATGCAGAAGTCGCTGCCGGCGCACTGCACGGCGCCGGGCCGTTCTTGATCGGCTGGTCGCCGTCGAACAAGCGGGGCGTGCCGGACGCGGTGGTGTTGGTGGTGGACATGTCGGGCCTGCAGACGCAGGAGCGCTTCGACGATGCGTTCAGGTTCTGGCAGGAGAAGGTCATCGGCGACCCGCAACTCTGGCGCAACGGCTTCGACGCAGAGCGGCTGCGCCTCTCAGTCAAGGACTTCGTGGACCGCTACGGCACGGCCATCCAAAGCGCCGTCAAGCTCTGGGGCGGCTGATCCGGCCCACAGTCTCCGGTCAGGCCGCCTTCTTCACCCGGTCGGCGAACAGCTTGCGGAACTTCGCGACCTTCGGCCCCACCACGGCGCGGCAGTAACCCGACCACGGGTTGCGCGCGTAGTAATTGTGGTGCTCGGGCTCCGCGACCCAGAAGTGGTCGAGCGGCTTCACTTCGGTGACGATCGGCGCGCCCCACACGCCGGCCTGGGTGACCTCGGCGATGACCTCGCGCGCCACGCGGGCCTGCTCGTCCGAGTGGGTTAGGACGATGGAGCGGTACTGCGGCCCGGCGTCGGCGCCCTGGCGGTCCGGCGTGGTCGGGTCGTGGATGGTGAAGAACACGCGCAGCAGGTCGGCGTACGACACCTCGGCCGGGTCGAACTCGACCTGGATCACCTCGGCATGGCCGGTCCGCTTGCCGCAGACCTGCTCGTAGGTCGGGTTGGGCGCGTGGCCGCCGGCATAGCCGGGCTTGACGGACACCACGCCACGCATTTCCAGGTAGATCGGCTCGATGCACCAGAAGCAGCCGCCGCCGATGGTCGCGAGTTCAGTTGCCATATCGCATCTCCTTGCTGCCTCTTATTTGGCGACCAAACGCGCGAGTTTGTAGGGGCCGTGGTGCATCACCAGGCGGTGTGATCGCCATGTGGAAACGATCCAGACGGCTCGCGGCGCGTTCGCACCGGAGCATTGCCCGAGGAGACCGACATGGACGCTGCGAAGGACGACACGCCTGGCATGACGGAAGCGGACAAGCTGCGGACGCAGGCCGAGACCGGCGAGGGCCGCTCGATGGCGCGACCCGGCGGCCAGGGCGTTCCACCCGGCGCGCCGCCGGACGGCACTGCGGCGTCGCCCATGCCGGTGGGCGCCGGCATCGGCTCCCTCGGCATCCGAGGCGAGGGCTCAGCGGACACGACCTCCGGGGTGTCGGGGGCGCCGACCAACGACAGCATGCCGGGCCATGGCGCTGTCGGTGACCGTCCGTTGCCCGATACGGTCGATCCCAGCAAGAGCTGACGCGGCGGCGAGGATCAGCCCGGAGCGCCGGGCTGCTTCAGCGGGTGCGCGCGGCTGAACTCCGGCATCGCCATGCAGCGGTCATGGATGCGGCGCACGGCGGGAAAGGGCGCGAGGTCCACCTTGAAGCGCTGGGCGCCGGCGACGTGGCTGGCAAGGCAGGCATCGGCCAGGCCGGGCGTATCCCCCGCGCAGAACGGCCCCGAGTCTTTCAGCCGCGCCTCGTAGGCTTCGAGCCCCAGGCGGAACCAAGTGGCGTTCCAGGCGACGCGCTTCGCCTCGTCCAGCCCCCATTCCTGGGCGAGGTACGCCTGCACGCGCGGCACCACGAGCGGGTGCGTGTCGGCGGCGGTGATGGCGCAGTGCGCGTGCACGCGGGCGCGGGCGGCCGGGTCCTGGGGCAGCAAGGGCGGGACGGGGCGGGTCTCCTCGATCCATTCCAGGATGGCGAGCGACTGGGTCAGCACCGTGCCGTCGTCGAGCACCAGCGCGGGCACGGCGCCCATGGGATTGACCGTGCGGAAAGCCGGCGCGTGCTGCTCCCCGGCGTCGAGGTCGATCATCGTCTCCGACACCTCCACGCCCTTGAGGTTCAGCGCGATGCGGACGCGGTAAGTGGCGAGGCTGCGCCAGAAGCCGTAGAGCTGCACGGACTACTCCTTCACTGCGCCGGTCAGGCTGGACACGTAGTATTCCACGAAGAACGAGTAGAGCAGCGCCACGGGAATGGAGCCGAACAGCGCGCCGGCCATCAGCGCGCCCCACTGGTAGTCATCGCCCTGGACGAGCTGCGTCAGCACCGCGACGGGCACCGTCTTCTTCTCGCTGCTCTGGATGAAGGCGAGCGCGTAGATGAACTCGTTCCAGCTCAGCGTGAAGGCGAAAATGCCGGCGGAGATGAGGCCCGGCACGGCGAGCGGGAGCGTGATGCGCCGCAGGATCTGCAGGCGCGACGCGCCGTCGATCAGCGCGCACTCCTCGAGTTCGTAGGGGATCGACTTGAAGTAGCCGATCAGCAGCCAGGTGCAGAACGGGATCAGGAACGTCGGGTAGGTCAGGATCAGCGCCCATGGGGTGTCGAACAGGCCGAGCTGGAACACCATGGTGGCGAGCGGGATGAACAGGATGCTGGGCGGCACGAGATAGGCGAGATAGATCGCGAGCCCCACCCAGTTCGCGCCGCGGAAGCGCAGCCGCTGGATGGCGTAGGCGGCGAGCACGCTGGCGAAGATGCTGATGCAGGTCGCCGCCGCGGCGATGTACATGGTCGTCCATAGCCACTGCGGGTAGTCCGTGTCGAACAGCAGCTTCTTGACGTTCTGCAGGGTGGGCGACGTGACCCAGAACGGGTTGTGGTCCGTGTAGTTGTACAGCTCGTTGTTGGGTTTGATCGTGGTGATCGCCATCCAGTAGAACGGGAACAGCAGCACGAGCACGAACACCGACAGCGGGAGGTAGAGCGTCACCAGCCGGCGCGGCACGGAGTCCCAGTTGAGCGCCCCTTGCCGCTCGACGACGGCGCGGCCCGGCTTGGCGGCGGCGGCGTCAGTCATTGCCCTCTCCCTGCTGCCACTTGCGGCGGGCGAGGCCGAAATAGCTGATGAGCGTGGCCGCCACGAGGAACGGGATCATCGCCACCGCGATGGCAGCCCCCTCGCCGAGCTGCCCGCCGGGGATGCCGCGCTGGAAGGCCAGCGTCGCCATTAGGTGCGTGGAATTGCCGGGTCCGCCGCGGGTGATGGCATAGACGAGCTGGAAGTCGGTGAAGGTGAACAGCACGGAGAAGGTCAGCACGACCGACAGCACCGGCATCAGCATAGGCAATGTGACGTTGGTGAAGCGCTGCCACGGCGTCGCGCCATCCAGCATCGCCGCCTCGGACAGCGCCGGCGAGATGGTCTGCAGCCCGGCAAGCAGGCTGATGGCCACGAACGGGATGCCGCGCCAGATATTGGCCGCGACCAGGCTCAGCCGCGCGTGCCAGGGAGTGCCGAGGAAGTCGATGTTGGTCTGGATCAGCCCG
>JBBSIT010000426.1:0-4704 GCA_038231995.1 Acetobacterales bacterium
CGCTTGGCCCCGGCCTGCCGCGCCTTGGACAGCGCCGCCGCCGCCGCCGCAGAGGCCGCGCGCGCCTCGGCGGCCCGCGCTTGCAGCGACGCGATCTCGGCCGAGCCGGTCTCCAACGCCGCCAGCCGGCCGCGCAGCGCCGCGAGCAGGCCGGGCAGCTCCACCACGGGAACGCCGTGCTTGCGGGCGGCGGCGCGGAGCGCGAACAGCCGCTCCTCGGCCTGCTCCAGCAGGCGCGGGTCGGCGTCGGCCTCGTTCGCCAGCCGGCTCAGCAGCGTCTCGGCCTCGGCCAGCGCCTCCTCGGCGCGGTCGATCGCAGCCATCGCGGGCGCCGCCGGGTTGGCGTCGTCCGGCTGGCCCGGCAGCGCCAGCTTCTGCAACGCCCGCATGGCGGCGCGGAGCGCTGATGCCGGCCCGGCGCTGCGCCGGTCGCGCGGCGTGATCTCCGCCAGGGCGGACGCGATGGCCTCGGCCCGGCGCTCACTCTGCTGCAGCCGCTGCCGTTCGGCGGCGAGCGCGTCCTCCTCGCCTTCCTGCGGCGCCAGCGTGGACAGCTCGTCCACCGCGTGCCGCAGCCACTCCTCCTCGCGCTGGGCCTCGGCGATCGCGGTGCGGGCGGCGACCAGCGCGGACACGGCGTCGCGCAGGCCGCGCCAGGCGTTGGCAACAGCGACGCGCAACGACGGCGGCACGCCATAGGCGTCCAGCAGCCCGGCATGGGTCGCCGGGTCGGCCAGGCCCATCTGATCGTGCTGGCCCTGCACCTCGACCAGCAGCGCGCCGGCGCGCCGCAACAGGGCGACCCCCACGGGCTGGTCGTTGATCGTCGCGCGCGAGCGGCCGTCGCGCGACACCACGCGGCGCAGCACGATCTCGTCCTCGAGCGTGACGCCCTGCTCGGCCAGCAGTTCGAGCGCCGCGTGGCCCGGCGGCGGCGTGAAGCAGGCCGCGACGCTCGCCTGCTCGGCGCCCGCGCGCACCAGGCCCTGCTCGGCCCGCATCCCGAGCGCCAGGCCCAGGCTGTCCAGCAGGATGGACTTGCCCGCCCCCGTCTCGCCGGTCAGCACGGTGAGCCCCTGGCCGAACAGCAGGTCCAGCCGCTCGATCAGCACGACATCGCGGATGCTCAGCGCGGTCAGCACGGCACGGCGCCGCAGGCGTGTCTCAGAAAAGGCTGCCGAACGTGCGCGACAGGAAGCCGCCGCCGGCCGAGCGCGAGCGTTCGACCGGGGGCGCCTCGCCGGTGGCGACCAGGTTGGCGTAGCTGTCCTCGTACCACTCGTTGCCGGGATAGTTGTAGCCCAGCACGGACGCGGTCTTGCGCGCTTGGTCCGTCAGCCCGAGCGTCAGGTAGATCTCGGTGAGGCGGTGCAGCGCCTCGGGCACGTGATTGGTCGTCTGATAGTCGTCCACCACGCGCTGGAACCGGCCCATGGCGGCGGCATAGAGCTTCTGGTTCAGGTAGAACCGGCCGACCTCCATCTCCTTGCCCGCGAGGTGGTCGCGGCAGAGGTCGATCTTCAAGCGGGCGTCGCTCGCGTAGGCGCTGCCGGGAAAGCGGTTCACCACGTCCTGCAGCGCCCCCAGCGCCAGCTCCGTGCCCTTCTGGTCCCGCTGGATGTCGGCGATCTGCTCGTAGTAGCTGAGCGCCCGCAGGTAGTAGGCGTAGGCGATGTCTCGGTGCGTCGGGTGGAGCTGGATGAACCGGTCCAGCGTGCCGATCGCCTCCGTGTAGTGGTTCTGCAGGTACTCGGAGTAGCCGCGCATCAACTGCGCATTCACCGCCCAGCTCGAATACGGGTAGTTCTGCTCGATGCGGTCGAACTGGTTGATGGCCGTCGCCAGCCGCCGCTGGTTCAGCGCGTCCACCCCGTTGTTGTACAGCTCCTCGACCGGCGGAACGGGGCCGGACGCCGCAGCGTCAAGATCCTCGGCCTTG
This sequence comes from Acetobacterales bacterium, assembly GCA_038231995.1. Classification (GTDB taxonomy): domain Bacteria; phylum Pseudomonadota; class Alphaproteobacteria; order Acetobacterales; family Acetobacteraceae; genus JBBSIT01. Next base: position 1,940 of record JBBSIT010000426.1, read on the forward strand.
CCGGACCAGGGATTCAGGGAGTTGAGCGTCGCGCAGCCCGCGAGCAGCATGACGGCCGCGCAGAGCGGGACGAGGCGGCGGAGCAGGGATCGGTCGATCAGGTTTCTCATTGCGTCGGCCTTATAGCACGGCGCTGGAGCGGTTCCACCCAGGGTGAAACCGCTCCAGCCTTTGTTTCACGCGGTGACTCACCCTGACCGAACGCAAGAGTGCGTCCGGTCAGGGTGAAACCGCTTTAGGCCGCGCGAAGCCAGGAGTCGCCGGGTCAGGCCGCGGCGGCAACCATGTCCAGCGGCGCCGAGGCGCGATCCGGCAGGACCCCCATCTCCCGCCAGTTGGCGGCGTCGGCGAGCAGGGCGCGCAGCAGGCGGTTGTTGAGCGTGTGGCCGGAGCGATGACCGACGAAACGTCCCCGCAGCGCGGCGCCGCAGAGCGACAGGTCGCCCACGGCGTCCAGCGTCTTGTGGCGCACGAACTCGTCCGCCATGCGCAGCCCGGCCGGGTTCAGCACGCGCGCGCCGTCCACCACGACGGCGTTGTCGAGGCTGCCGCCGCGGGCCAGGCCCAGCTCCTGCAACCCGGCAATCTCATGCGCCTGGGAGAACGTCCGTGCCCGCGCCAGCTCATGGCGGAACCCCGCTTCCGTCAGGTGGAAGGTCAGCGCCTGCCGGCCGATCGCCGGGGCGTCGAAGTCGATCAGCATCGCCATGTCCAGGCCGGAGAAGCCGGGACGCAGCTCCGCGAACGCATCGCCGTCCTCGACGCGCACGGTGCGCAGGACGTCGATGACCCGCCGGGGCGCATCGAGCGCGACCAAGCCGGCGCAGTCCAGCAGGAACAGCCAGGGTGCGGCCGAGCCGTCCAGCACAGGCACTTCCGGTCCGTCCAGCTCGATCACGGCGTTGTCCACTCCGCAGGCTGCGAGCGCGGCCGCGAGATGCTCCACCGTGCCGACGCGCGCCTCCGGCTGGCCCGGCAAAGCCAGCATCGTGCACAGCCGCGCATCCGCAACGAGGTCGAACCGCGCAGGGATGTCGAGCCCGAGATCGGTGCGCCGGAACACGACGCCGGTGTCCGCCGGCGCCGGCCGCAGCAGCACCTGCACGCGCTGCCCGGAGTGCAGGCCGACGCCCACGCAGCCGATCGGCGACTTGAGCGTGCGCTGCCGGTCCGTCCTATAGGACATCGCGGCAAGGTCGGGAACGAGGTGGGGCAGACCGTCCATGGCGTCCTCTGAAGGACGCCGTATTTGCGTCCGAGGGGAAGCTATGTCGCTTCCCCTCGGCAGGCCAAGTCAATCAATGTTTCCGCATGTTACTCTGTAACTCTTTGATCTTACAATTCATTTTCAGGACTGCTGACGGCGCAGGAATGCCGGGATCTCCAGGCCTTCCTCGGCCTGTGCCGGAGCGGGAACGGGCGTCGTCGTCGCCTGCTGGCCGGGGAAGGACGGTTCCGCCCGCTGCGGCTCGGTCTGGGCAGGCTGCGCCGGCCGGACCCGGCCGAGCCCGGTGATCGCCCTGAACAGCTTGCTGTGCGTCGCCTGGATCGGCGCGGCGGGCTGGGGTGCAGGCTCGGGCGCCGGACGCGACGGCTCCTGGAACGGAGCGGCGGTCCGGACCTGGTGCAACGGCGCCCGATGGACTGGCGCCGGCACCGCGTGACGCTGCGCGGCGGGCTGGGCGTGGTCGGCCGCCGGCTCGCTCGCGGCTGGCCGCGGCGCGGCCGCCTGGCCAAGCTGGACGGCCGCCGCAGGCAGGACCGGCGCCCCGGCGGTCGCGGGCGCGTGGGGGCTCGCGTCCGCCGGGGCGCCGCCGCCCATGGCGACGAGCCGCGGCCGCGCCGCCTCGATCTGGGCGCCCATGTCGATGCCGGTCGCCACGACCGACACGCGCACGCGGCCGGCCAGCGCGTCATCGACCGCCGAGCCGAAGATGATGTTGGCGTCCTCGGCCACTTCCTCGCGGATGCGGTTCGCGGCCTGATCGACCTCGAACAGCGTCATGTCCTCGCCGCCGGTGATGTTGATGAGCAAGCCGCGCGCGCCCGCCATGCTGGTGTCCTCCAGCAGCGGGTTGCTGATGGCGGCCTCGGCGGCGCGGATGGCGCGGTTCTCGCCCTCCGCCTCGCCGGTGCCCATCATCGCCTTGCCCATCTCGGCCATCACGGTGCGGATGTCGGCGAAGTCGAGGTTCACCAGCCCCGGCGCCACCATCAGGTCGGTCACGCCGCGCACGCCCATGTACAGCACGTGGTCGGCCATCTTGAACGCCTCCTTCCAGCCCGTGCGCTCGTTGGCGAGCCTGAACAGGTTCTGGTTGGGGATGACGATCAGCGTGTCCACGTATTGCTGCAGCTCGGCGATGCCGGTGTCGGCCGCCTTGCCGCGGCGCGCGCCCTCGAAGGTGAACGGCTTGGTCACCACGCCGACGGTCAGCACGCCGCGTTCGCGCGCCATGCGGGCGATCACGGGAGCGGCGCCCGTGCCGGTGCCGCCGCCCATGCCGGCCGTGATGAACACCATGTGCGTGCCATCCAGGTGCCGCACGAGCTCGTCGGCCGCCTCCTCGGCGGCGGCGCGGCCGATCTCGGGCTTGGCGCCCGCGCCGAGGCCCTGCGTCAGGTGCGGGCCGAGCTGCACGCGCCGGTCCGCCCGGCTGTTCATGAGCTGCTGCGCGTCCGTGTTGGCCACCACGAAATCGACGCCCTGCAGGTTGAGCGCGATCATGTTGTCCACGGCGTTGGTGCCGCCGCCGCCGACCCCG
>JBBSIT010000427.1:0-4698 GCA_038231995.1 Acetobacterales bacterium
CTCGTTTGAGGGCCGGAGGGCCAGTCCCGCGGACGAAATCGAAGAAAGGCTCATGCTCGTTCACGCCGAACCGCACCGGATCGATATCGGGAAGGAGTTCTTGGTGCGGGACGAGCCGACCCTCGAATCCCGCCGATCGGATCTGGTCCTCGATATCCCGTCCGAAGAGGCGCAAATGGTCTTCCTGCCCATAGAAGAACATCCTGTCGCCGGCCGACACATGCGCGGGATCCGCAATTGTCCTGGAGAGGCGCGCGGCGTAAGGGGTCTGGCAGATCAGCCTTCCGCCGGGCTTCAGGACCCGCGCAAGCTCCCGGAGAACGAGTCCGGGATCCGCGACGTGCTCCAGGACGTGATTGCAGATGACGAAGTCAAACGACGCGTCGTCATAACGGATCGCGGCGAGGTCGATGGGTTCGATCTCCGGCGAGGAAGGATTGAACTAAACCGCTGACGCGGTAGTCGCGCTGCGGGCTGGCGCGGGGAAGCCCCTGCCTGAGAGGATTTGGTGTCGAAGCCAACCCTCTCAGACAGGAGAACTCCAGATGGCCGAACCGAGCCCTCTGCGCCGCCGCATGATCGAGGACATGACCGTCCGCAATCTGTCGCCGGCGACCCAACGATCCTACGTCCATGCGGTCTCGAAGTTCAGCCGGTTTTTTGGCCGATCGCCGGATAGGCTCGGCCTGGAAGACGTGCGCACGTTTCAGGTGCATCTCGTCGCGATGGGCGTGTCTTGGGGGGCGTTGAACCAGACCGTCTGCGCCTTGCGCTTCTTCTACGGCGTGACGATGGGTCGGCCGGAACTGCCGGAGCGTATCCCCTACGCGCGCCAGCCGCGCAGCTTGCCGGTGGTGCTCGGCGCCGACGAAGTCGTGCGCTTTCTGGAAGCGGTTTCGGGCCTGAAGACCCGCACCGCCCTGACCACAGCCTACGCCGCCGGCCTGAGGGCGGCCGAAGCGGCGCGCCTGAAGGCGACGGACATCGACAGCGGCCGCAAGGTCATTCGTGTCGAGCGCGGCAAGGGTGGCAAGGACCGCTACGTCATGCTGTCGGCGCAGCTGCTGACCGTCCTGCGCACCTACTGGCGGCTGGCCAGGCCGATCACCTGGATGTTCCCCGGACGCGACGAGACGCGCCCGATCGATCCGCAGACGCTCCACGCCGCCTGCCGGTCGGCGTGCGCCGCCGCGGGCCTGGACAAGCGGGTGACGGTGCACACCCTGCGACACAGCTTCGCTACTCATCTTCTGGAGGCGGGTACGGATATCCGCATCATCCAGGTGCTGCTGGGGCACAGCAACCTGTCGACCACGGCCCGCTATACCCGGGTGGCGAACCACACCATCGGTCGAACCGTCAGCCCGTTCGATCGTCTGACGTTGGAGGTCGTGCCGCCCGGTTGAGCGGGCGCCGCGACCATGCGGATCACCTTGGAGGTGGCGGACGTGTTCCGCCGCCACGGCGGCGCCTATCGCCAAGCTCACGAGGGTCACCTCGGACGTGGCGAGCGCAAGGTGATGGGGGCGATCGAAGCCTGCCGCACGGCGGCCCTGGGCGGCCACGTCGAGCATTGCCTGGACTGCGGCCTGGTCCGGCAGGCCTACAACTCCTGCCGCAACCGGCATTGCCCGAAGTGCCAAGGACTGGCCCGCGCCGAGTGGCTCGCCGATCGGCAAGCCGACCTGCTGCCCGTCCAATACTTCCACGTCGTCTTCACCTTGCCGGCCCCGGTCGCCGAGATCGCCTTCCAGAACAAGGCGACCCTCTACGCCATGCTGTTCAAGGCGGTGGCCGAGACCCTGCGAACCATTGCCGCCGATCCCAAGCACCTGGGCGCCGACATCGGCGTGGTGGCGCTGCTTCATACCTGGGGGCAGACCCTGGGCCATCACCCCCATGTTCACTGTGTCGTGCCCGGCGGCGGCCCTTCGCTGGACGGCGCGCGATGGATATCCTGCCGCCCCGGCTTCTTCCTGCCGGTGCGGGTGCTCTCGCGCCTTTATCGGCGGCTGTTCCTGGAAGCTCTTCAGGCAGCCTTCGAAGCCGGTGATCTGGGCTTCTTCGGCGATCTCGCCGGCCTCGCCGAGCCGGCCGCCTTCGCCCGGCGCCTCGCCCAGATGCGCAAGATCGACTGGGTCGTCTACGCCAAGCCCCCGTTCGGCGGCCCCGAGCAGGTCCTGACCTATCTGGGCCGCTACACCCACCGCGTCGCCATCGCCAACAGCCGGCTCACAAGCATCGAGGATGGCCAGGTCGCCTTCCACTGGAAGGACTACCGCCACCACGACAAGGCCAAGGTGATGACGCTGGCGGGGGACGAGTTCATCCGGCGCTTCCTGCTGCATACCTTGCCGGGCGGCTTCCATCGCATCCGCCACTACGGCTTCCTGGCCAACGGCTGCCGCGTGGCCAAGCTCGCGCTCTGCCGCCGCCTGCTCGACGCCCAGCCTCCGCCCCCGCCGCCGGTCGGCGCCGATTATCGCGAGCGGTATCGCCGCCTCACCGGCCACTCCCTCAAGATCTGCCCATGCTGCGGCGGCGCCATGGCATCGCTCGGCGTCTTGCAACCGCGCCCTCCAGCTCGCCCGGACACCTCATGACCGCTTGTGAAGCCGCCGACATCGCCGTCGTGATCAAGGACGCCCTTGCGGGGCGCTTGCGACCCCTCTTGCGTCGTGCGCGAACCCGGGGCCGACGATCCCTCATGACCACCGCCCGATCTTGGAACCACTCCCGCGCAGCCGATCCAGCAGCCTCGCGGCCTCCTTCAGCGATCGACCGCGACGCGACAATCAGGATGAGAGCGGAGCCGCCCTCGCCCTTGGACCACCGGCCCAGACCTAAATCCCCATAGCTCGCCTGCCCGGCGCGGTTCAGTTCAATCCGGCTTCAATGTGGTCGCGCCCGTGGACGCCACACGCCTTTGCGCCCCGCGACCACACAGAACCCTCCAGATTGAACGAAGCCGCTGGCGCGGCGTGATGGGCGAGGTCGCGTGAGGCGCCTCCTGCCTGAGAGGATCGTGGGTGTTGCATCCCACCCCTCAGACAGGAGGTCACCCGATGGCCGAGATGAGCCCTCTGCGTCGACGCATGATCGAGGACATGACGGTCCGCAATCTGTCGCCGGCGACACAGCGATCCTACGTCAGCGCCGTTGCGAAGTTCAGTCGGCATGTCGGCCGCTCGCCGGACCGGCTCGACCTGGAGGATGTCCGCGCGTTCCAGGTGCATCTGGTCTCGACCGGCATCTCGTGGCCGGCGCTGAACCAGATCGTGTGCGCCCTGCGGTTCTTCTACGGCGTGACGCTTGGGGAGGGGACGATCCCGGAGCGGATCCCCTACGCGCGGGAGCCGCGCAAGCTTCCGATCGTGCTGAGCGCCGACGAGGTCGTCGCCTTCCTCGAGGCGGTGCCCAGCCTCAGGAGCCGTGCCGCGCTGACCACCGCCTACGCGGCGGGGCTCAGGACCTCGGAGGTGGCGGGCTTGCGCGTGGAGGACATCGACAGCGCCCGCGGCGTGATCGCGGTGCGCGGCGGCAAGGGCGGCAGAGACCGTCACGTGATGCTCTCGCCGCAGCTGCTCGCATCTTGCGAGCCTATTGGCGCCTCGCCCGACCGCCGCGCTATCTCTTTCCGGGCCGTGATGACGACCATCCCGTCTCGACGACGGTGCTGCATGCGGCGTGCCGCTCGGCCGCGAAGGCCGCCGGACTGGCGAAGCGCGTGACGATCCACACGCTCCGCCACAGTTTCGCGACGCACCTTCTGGAGAACGGGACCGATATCCGGATCATCCAGGTGCTGCTCGGGCACCGGAACCTGTCCTCGACGGCGCGCTACACGCAGGTCGCGACCCACGTCATCCGCGCGACGACGAGCCCGCTCGATCGGCTGACCCTGAAGGTCACGCCGCCCGGGTGAGGTCGGATCACGATCGTGCGCGATCCTGATCCATGGACAACACGCCCCCGCCTCGATCTCGCGGACGTCCTGCGCCGCCACGCCGACGATTACATCCGCCGTCGTGACGGTCATCTCGATCGGGTCCAGCGACGCGTCATGAGCGCGATCATGACGTGCCGGACGGCGGCGCTCGGCGGCCATGTCGAGACCTGCACGGCGTGCCGGGCCTCGCGCATCGCCTACAACTCCTGCCGCAACCGGCATTGCCCGAAGTGCCAGGGAGGAGCGCGGACCCGATGGCTTGCCGCACGCGAGCGCGAACTCCTGCCCGGGCCCTACTTCCATATCGTCTTCACCGTGCCTGCGCCCATCGGCGCCATCGCGTTCCAGAACAAGGCGGTCGTCTACGCCATCCTGTTCAAGGCGGCCGCCGAAGCCATGACGACTCTGGCGGCCAATCCGCGCCGCCTCGGCGCCGAGATCGGCGCCGTCGCCGTGCTGCACACCTGGGGCCAGGCGCTCACGCACCATCCCCATCTTCACTGTGTCGTTCCGGGCGGCGGCCTCTCGCCGGACGGCGCGCGCTGGGTTCCGGGCCGGGCCAACTTCTTCCTGGCCGTGAAGCCGCTCGGCCGCTTGTTCCGCCGGCTCTGCCTCGAGCGGCTCGCCGCAGCCTTCGACAGGGCGGAGCTCCGCTTCTTCGGCGATCTGGCCGCGCTCGCCGATCGGGGGCGCTTCGCGGGCCATCTCGCCAGCCTGCGGGGAAGCGATTGGATCGTCTACGCCAAGAA
>JBBSIT010000428.1:0-4698 GCA_038231995.1 Acetobacterales bacterium
CTCGCGCTCCTCCGTCGTCAACGTCACACGATACCGCTGCCCCACCGCCGCCTCCCATGACCAACCCACGCCACAAAGGATCGGCTCGCACGCCGCCAGAACAAGGCTGACAGAGCACTAGAGCAGGTTCAGCGACGCTGAACCTGCTCTAGCCTTTGTTTCACACGGCTACTCAAGCCGTTCGGACCCAAGCACGGGTCCGACCAACTTGCACCCGCTCTAAGCGCGCGCCTCCAGCACCATGTTGAACGGCGTCTCCGCTGCGCGCCGGACCCTGTTGAACCCGGCGCCGGCCAGGACCTCGGCGAGCCGCTGCTGGCCGGCTTGCGCCCCGAGTGCTGCGCGTCCGTCCTGGTTGAGCGACGCCAGCACGCAGAGATTGGTCGAGAAAGCGTAGTAGATCCGGCCGACCGGATTGAGGTTCTCTTCCAGTCCGTCGCCGGCCATCGGCTCGACGAGCATCAGCGTCCCGTCCGGCGCCAGGGTCTGCCTGATATGCGATGCGGCGCCGGAGGGGTCGCCCATGTCATGCAGCGCATCGAACACGGTCACGAGGCCGTAATCCGTTCCCGGATAGTCCTGCGCGCGACCGATCTCGAACCGGAGGTTGGCGAGGTGCTTCGCCTTCTGACGGGCCTCGGCGATGGATCCCTCGTGGAAGTCGAAGCCCACGAACTCGGACTCCGGAAATGCCTCGGCCATGATCATGGTGGAGGCGCCGTGCCCGCAGCCGACATCGGCGACACGCGTTCCGCGCCGGAGCTTGTCCACCACGCCGTCAAGCGCCGGCAGCCACTCGCGAACGAGGTTCCCGCGGTAGCCCGGCCGGAAGAACCTCTCGGTCCCGCAGAACAGGCAGTTGCAGTGCTGTTCCCAGCCGATGCCCTCGCCCGTCCTGAAGGCATCCGCCAACCGGGATTCGCCGGCGTAGACGGCCGCAGCCAACTGGAATCCTCCGACCATGAATGCGGGACTTTCCTCATCGGCCAGCACGGCCGTCTGTTCCGGAGTCATCGAGAACCGGCCTGTGGCCGGATCATAGCTGACCAGGCCGGACGCCGCCTGGGCGGAGAGCCATTCGCGGACATACCGCTCGAACGTCCCGGTCCGTTCCGCAAGCTCCGCGGCCGTGAGCGGACCGTGCTCGCTCAGGCTGCGGAACAGCCCGAGCTTGTCGCCGATCATGACGAGCACCCCGTTCGCCGCTGCCCCCATCTCGTTGACCATCTTGCCCATCAGGGCGTTCAGCTCGTTCATGTTCATGTCCATGGCGCCTGCTCCTCTCACTGGCTTGCATCGGGAATGCGCCGCTTGTAGCGAGCGGAAATTCCTGCATAAATGATTGCGATGCCGGCTTATTTGATCGTGCGTCCAATTTCGGCCAGCGTATTGGTCAACCGTCCGGCGCGGTTGCCAGAGCGTCCGGGAGGGAGGCGAGGCGATGAGCGCAGATGCATTGTCGGATGTCCTGCGGGCCGTCAGGTTGAGCGGCGCCGTGTTCTACGACATCGAGATGAGGTCGCCGTGGGTCGCGGAGGCGCCGCCGGCCAGCGAGTGCGCTCCCTTCGTGATGCCGGGCGCGAAGCATCTGATCGAGTACCACGTGATCACGAGAGGCGAATGCTGGGGAGGCCTGCTCGACGAGCCCGGCATCAGGCTGCACGCCGGGGACATCATCGTGTTCCCGCAGGGCGACGCGCACGTGCTGTCGAGCGAGCCGGGCATGCGGCTCGCGCCTGACCTGAGCTTCTACGAGAGGGCGCGCTCCATGCCGCTGCCGTTCTCGATGACATACGGAGGAAGTGGACCGGTGGCCGCGAGCGTCGTGTGCGGCTTCCTGGGATGCGACGCCCGGCCGTTCAATCCCCTGCTCGCGACGTTGCCGCGCCTGCTGCATGTGCGTGCAGGCCCGGCCGAGGACGGCGCCTGGCTCGCTCAGCTCATGCAGGTTGCCATCGATGAGTCGCGCAACAGGCGCTCGGGCGGGGAGAGCGTGCTGTCCCGCTTGAGCGAGCTGATGTTCATCGAGGTGGTGCGCCGTTACATCCAGTCCCTGCCGCCGCAGCAGACCGGCTGGCTGGCTGGACTGCGGGATCGTCACGTCGGTCAGGCGCTCAATGTCCTGCACGCCAAGCCCGCGCATGACTGGACGCTCGACCGGCTGGCGAAGGAGGTCGGCCTGTCGCGGTCATCCCTGGCGGAACGGTTCAATCATTTCATCGGGCAGGCGCCCATGCACTACCTGGCGCGCTGGCGGATGCAGGTCGCGGCGGGGTTGCTCGTGAGCGGCGGCGACCCCGTGGCGCGGATCGCGGCGGAGGTCGGCTACGACTCGGAAGCAGCGTTCAGCCGTGCCTTCAAGAAGCTTGTCGGCACACCCCCGGCGGCTTGGCGCAGAGTGCATGCGGCCAGTTGAGGCCCGCCCCTGGACGCAATGCGGCCCTCAGTGCAGGGTGCGGCACACCCTCACGGAGTTGCCCCGCATGACCCGGCGTTCCCTTATGCTCGGCCTTGCCGCCACGCTGCTCGCCGGAGCGGCGCTGCCGGCTTTTGCGCAGACAACCCCGCGCCGCATCCGCGGCACCATCGAGTCGCTCGACGGCTCGACCCTCGTCGTCAAATCGCGCGAGGGTGAGACGCTGCGGATCGCCCTGCCATCGAACTACACGGTGGCGGCGGTCGTCCCCGCCGAGCTGTCGGCCATCAAGCCCGGCGCCTATGTCGGCATCGCCTCCATCGGCCCGAAGGACAAGCTGCGCGCGCTGGAAGTGCTGATCTTCCCCGAGGCGGCGCGCGGCTCCGGCGAGGGACACTACCCGTGGGACCTCGTACCCGAGAGCACCATGTCCAACGCCGCCATCGAGGCGGAGGCCGCCGGCACCGACGGACGGAAACTGACGCTGGTGGCCAAGGGCGAGCGCCAGGTCGTGACCGTGCCGCCGGGCGTGCCGGTGGTGACGTTCGAGCCGGGCACGCCGGCGATGCTGACGCCGGGCGCCAAGGTGTTCATCGGCGCGCAGCAGGCGGCCGACGGCACGCTGAGCGCCTCGCGGGTCAACGTGGGCAAGGACGGCCTCACCCCGCCGATGTAGCCGCCCTGATCTCGGCCAGCGAGCGCCGGGCGGTGCCGTCCGGCGCGAAGTTCGCGGGGTCGAGCCATGCCTGGATCGCGTCGCGCCGGGCCGGCCACTCGTCGGCCAGGATGCTGAACATCGCGGTGTCGCGGCGGCGGCCCTTCACGACGAGATTGGCGCGCAGCACGCCCTCCTCAATGAAGCCGAGCCGCGCCGCGGCCCGCCGGCTCGGCGCGTTCAGCGCGTTGCACTTCCACACGAGCCGGCGATAGCCGAGATCGTCGGCCGCCAGGCGCAGCAGCAGGAACATCGCCTCGGTCGCACTTCGGGTGCGCTGCATGCGGGGGGCGAACCAGATGTGGCCGAGCTCGATCGCGGCATTGCGCGGCTGGATGTCCATGAGCGTGAGCCAGCCGGACACGGCGCCGGTGGCGACGGGGCGCACGGCCCAGGCCATCGGATCGTGCGCCGACGCGAAGTCGGCGACGAAGGCGGCCATGGCGTCGGCGTTCGGGAACGGGCCGTAGCCCATGTAGGCCCAGCTGTCGTCGGCGCCCTGCGCCGCCTGCCAGAGCTCGTCCGCGTGGCGCCGGTGCAGCGGCTCCAGCACGACGTGCTCGCCGCGCAGGGAGATGCGCGCGGGCAACGGGCGGGGAGTGGGATCGACGAGGGGTCCGATGGGGAGCGTTGTCATGCGCGGCAGTGTGGCAGCGCTTCGGGCTCGGCGCGCGGTCCAATTTCGGGCGAGACGCACGGACCGGAAGGGCGCATGCTGCGCTCACAACAGAAACGCTCGAGGGAATGATGACTCGTCTCGCCATGACGCTCGCGGCATTCACCATGCTGGCGCTGCCCGCCGCCGCCCAATCCACCGCGCCCACGCAGTTCCGTGGGGAGATGGCCGCCACGAACGAGGTGCCGCCGAAGCCGAGCGGCGGCACGGGCACCGCGACCGCGCAGCTCGATCCCGCGACGAAGGTCCTGACCTACCGGGTCGAGTACACCGGGCTGACCGGCCCCGCGACCGCGGCCCATTTTCACGGTCCGGCTGATCCGACCGCGAACGCGGGCGTCGTCGTGCCCTTCGCCAACCCGGCGAGCCCGATCACCGGGACCGCGACGCTGACCGACGCGCAGATCGCCGACCTCTCGGCGGGCAAGTGGTACGCCAACGTCCACACCGCGGCCAACCCGGCCGGCGAGATCCGCGGCCAGATGGCGCCCGCCAAGTAGCGGCCTCAGCCGCCGGAGGTCAGTGCAGGCTCTCCGGCGTCCGCTCCGCCGTCGGCGCACCGGAGCTGCGGATGCCGTCATCGGTCACGGCGCCGGGCGGCTCATCCCGCTCGGGCGCCGGCGCGCGCTGGGATGGAAGGAGGCCCTGAGCCAGGGCGAGGCGGCGGAAATGGTTGGCGTGCATGACACGTCTCCCCAGGAAGCAGCCGGGCCGGGGCTGGCACCCCCCGGCCCGGCCGGCCTGACTAGTTAAACTGCGTCCAGTTCGAGACCCATAGTTGTTGTGCTTGGCTGCACGGCGGTCATTCCCATATGGCGGCTTTCTGGTGAAGGTGTCGTCAGAACTGATGTTACGAGTTGATCGTGAGCGCTGGGGTCAGACGCGGGCAGA
>JBBSIT010000429.1:0-4697 GCA_038231995.1 Acetobacterales bacterium
ATGATCGCGCGGCTGCGGGGTGAGTGGGAGGCCGATTATACGCGCTGGCAGCGACGCGATCTGTCCGCCCGGCGCTCCCGTCTATGTCTGGGCCGACGGCGTTTCCCTGCAGGCGCGCATGGAGCCGCAGGCCGAGTGCATGCTGGTGCTGATCGGCGCCACCCCGGAGGGCAAGAAGGAGCTGCTCGGCTTCCAGGTGGGCGTGCGGGAAAGTGCGCAGAGCTGGCGGGAGCTGCTGGTCGACCTCAAGGCCCGCGGCCTGGCCATCGCGCCCGAGTTGGCGACCGGAGACGGGGCGCTGGGCTTCTGGAAGGCGCTGGACGAGGTGTCGCCGACGACCCGGCATCAGCGCTGCACGGTGCACAAGACGGCCAATGTCCTCGACAAGCTACCCAAGTCCGTGCAGCCGGCGGCCAAGTCGGATCTGCGTGAGATCTGGGCGGCGCCAGACCGAGCGGCGGCCGAGGCGGCGATCGCCACGTTCGGCGACAAGTATGCCGCCAAATACGACAAGGCGGTGACCTGCCTGCTCAAGGATTGCGAGGCGCTGCTGACCTTCTACGATTTCCCCGCCGAGCACTGGGATTACTTGCGCACGTCGAACCCGATCGAGAGCGTGTTCGCCACGGTCCGGCACCGAACGGTGCGCACCAAGGGCGCGCTATCCCAGGACACCGCCCGGCTGATGGTGTTCAAACTGGTCATGGCCGCCGCAAAAACCTGGCGCCGGCTGAAGGGCGAAAACCAGTTGCCCAAGGTCGTCCAGGGCGTCACCTTCACCAACGGCGTCGAGGTCATCAACACGCCAGCACAGAGCGCCGCCTGATCAACGGCGTCACCCAAGTTCCAGCATAGCTCTCGTAGATGTCCTTGCACAGCTTGCTCACCGTGCTTTTGCTGATCCCGGCCAGCTCAATCGCCTGCACCAGGTCGTCCACCCGCCGGGTTGACACGCCGCTGACCCACGCCTCCTGGATCACGGCGACCGAGGCTATCCCAACCTGGTCACAGGTCTGTTTCTTGGTCATCGGCGCCCCGGCGGTGATTCGGAGCCCGAGACAGAATCACAGCCGATTCATCCCGCACAAGGCCGGGACCCAACCCGCAGAACGGGGGCGGCCGAACTTGTGGGTAATTGAAAGGCTCGGCGGATGGTTACGGTCAAACCGCTCCCCGGCGCACTGCCTCGCCCGCGGCGTGGCCGTTCTGCAGGATCGCGTCGGCGCGCTGGAGCGCCGCGTCGGCAGCAGCGGCGCTCACCCGGGCGGCGGCCTGTTCGGCGCGCCGGAGTGCTGCGTCGGCAGCATCGTGGCCGCTCTGCTGGGCCGCTTCGGTGCCCCGGCGTGCCGCATCGCCACCAGCAGTGCCTATCTGGGTGGCGGCCTGCCTGGCGTCCTTCGCATCACCACCGACAGTGCCTATCTGGGTGGCGGCGTGCCTGGCACCTTGCGTTTTATTGATATCGACCATTTTGGTCCTCCTTTGATCAACTGTAATGAAGCAACAGTTAAGTGTGAGGGAGTCTACAGTCCTAAAATACCATTTCCGTGAGAATGAACTTCGTTCGGCTATCATTTTCGCATTAATAAGCAGAATTTCAGATATGAAGACATTCACCTCGTATTAAAGCAAAACTCGTCTCATGAGATTTATCGCTTTAATAGACTTTGGCCGCTTTTTGCTCACCAACTGTCAATCTATGCGGCACTTCAGAGTTTCGGGAAGGGCTGAAGTGTTTGGAGTAGGTTGGCGATGCGCCGGAGGCCTCGCATAAACCACGATGCCCTACTGCGCAGTACGTTCTTGGGCTTCTGCTCCGGGTGTCTGCATTTGGCGGCCGTGGCATAGTGGAGGGCATCCCACTGGCCGGTGAAGACGGCGACATAAAGCGCGAGCGCCATGACAGGGTGAGCCCGGCCAGCCGGTCCAGGTGTCGGATCTGCCTGTCTTCAGGGCCAAAGCCACGAGGCTTGAAGTTGGAGAACATCGGTTTGATGCCCCAGCGCCGCACATAGTCAAGCGTGGTGAGATGGTCGGCGTTCCGTTCGGCTAATGGCCGGATCGAATGCTGGAGGAGACGCTCACGGGAAGGTGGCGGAGAATGCGCGCGCGAGGCTCAGAGCCCGGCGTCGCGCAGCGCCGCGACCACTTCGGCTGCCGTAGCAAAGACGCCCACGTCAATCTCGTCCGCGTCCCACGCCGCCAAGCTATCATCGTATTGCACCGCGACCGTGAACGACGCGTCACTGCGGCGCAGCGTGTCCGAGAAGCAGGCCCATTCGTTGCCATCGCCGCACACCCCGAATGCGAGCTCCCAGCGCGGGCGTTCGGCTTGAAGGGCAATGAGCGCGGCCTTGGTCTCGGAGGTGAACAGGTGGGGCCAGAGACGGCGCGACGGGACGTGAGGACTGCGGCGGACATGGGATGGTCCTGCTGGCGGTGGGTTGCGGGTAGCTTGACGGCCAGCGTCTAGATCGCAGCCAGGATCTAACACCTCGCTAACGGCACCAAGCCGTTCAAGCGGATTGTGTGTTTGCGCGCGCCCAAGCGCACAACGTCCCTCCTTCTCTCGCCAGTGCAGGAGATGGCTGATCGTGTTGAAAAAGGCCACGGGAGGCATCCGGCATCGCCGAGTTCGAGCGCGAGCTGGCCGTGGAGCGTATCCACTCGAACATCGCGGCCGCGAAAGCCCGCGGCAAGTGGATGGGTCGCCGACCGGGGTAGCGGCCGAGATTGGACCGGCTCGCGCCCAAGGTACTCACCCTCGTCGCCATGCGCAGTGATCCGTCTCCGAAGGCGCGGCCAGCGAAGCTGGCCGAGAGGGCGCAGCTACCGCCTGATCGGACGCGAGGTGGGGCTGAGCAAGAGCACCATAGCAGGGAGAGGGAGACGCAGCCGCGAGCAAGGTGCCGTCCCATGACGGCAGGTCGGTCCACGATAGCTGAGATCGATGGAGGAAAGCCGCCAAGCACCTGAAGCCGAATCCAACCCAATGCGGTCCAAGCTGATCGGTTGTATATCCCGACCTCGTGGCCTGGTGACGAACGCCGCAGGAGGGACTTCAAACGTGAGTGGACGGGCTTGGTGGCTGGGCGCGGCCGCACTCCTCCTGCTTCTGCCGGTAGCCGCCCTGGGCGTCGCCGTCGCCGTCGTGAACCCGAACGACTACAAGCCGCAGATCGTCGCGGCCGTGCAGCGGGCGACGGGACGGACGCTGAGCCTGGGTGGTCCCGTGCGCATCAGCCGTTCGCCGTGGCCGACGATCGAGGTCACGGACGTGATGCTGGCGAACCTGCCCGGCGGCACGCGCCCCGACATGGCCCGGGCCGAACGCATCGAGGCGCAGCTGTCCCTGCCCGCGCTGCTGCGCCGCCACATCGAGGTGAGCAAGCTCACGCTGGTCGGGCCCAACATCCTGTTCGAGCTGGTCGGCGGCCAGCCGAACTGGGTTCTCGAGCCGGAGGCCGACCCGCAAGCCTCCCCATCCGGCCCACCTGTCACCCTGGACATACGCGAAGCGCACGTGCGGAACGGAATGGTCACGTTGCGGCTGCCGGCCCGGACCCATGTCGTGGGCATCCGCTCGCTCGATCTGCGGCATCCGGCGGCGGAGGGTCCGCTCGAACTCGCCACGGTGCTTGTCTACTCGGACTACCAGCCGTTCAGCCTGCGCGCCTCGGCCCGGTCGACGGGCGGCGTCGCCGATCCCTGGGACACGCGCCTGGAGTTCGCGGCCTATGATGCGACGCTCTCGGCCGAGGGAAGGATGGGCCTCGCCGGCGACTACGACCTCCAGGTGGAAGGCCGTATTCCCAAGCTGGAGAAGCTCAACGCCCTGCTGCCGCCGCTGCACCTGCCGTCGCTGCACCGGATGAGCTTCTCCACTCACCTGACCAGCGGCCGCGTGCCGGGCGACCTGCCGGTGATCGGCGCGACGCGGCTTCAGGTCGGCAGCGCCGACTTGGACGACCGCCTGCCGGGGCTGATGCTGAGCACAGTCGAGGTGTTGCTGCCGAAGACGGGCGGCGCGGCGACGACGTCCGGGGCCGGCCGCTACGCGGACAGGGTGTTCACCTTCGCCGGGACGTTCGGGGTGCCGGAACGCCTGGACGGGCGGATCAGCGCGCCGATCGACCTGAAGGCCCGGGTGGCCGCGACGGCGGGTGGGGCGCGGGCGTCCGGAACGGCGGATGGCAGCCTGGCGCTGAAGGGCAAGCTAGCCCTGGACTCTGGCAGCTTCGACGGGCTGGACGCGACGGTGGGGCTGCGCTTGCCGGCGCTGGCGGCCTGGCGGTCGGTGCTGTCGCGCGCCCTGCCGGTCCTGACGGACGTCTCGCTCAGCGGGCGCATGACCATTCCCAGCGATTTCGGCTCTCTGCATCTCCGTGGGGCAACGCTGTCGGCCCACGAACTCGACGTTGCCGGCGACGCGACCATCGGTCTCGGGTCGATCATGGCGCTGGATGGCCGGCTACGCGCGACCCGGCTCGACGTGGACGCGCTGCTGGCCGCACCCGGGACGGCCCGGGTGGCGCCGGGCGCCAGGACTGCCGCTCCGGGTGGACCGGTGATCCCGAATGCGCCGCTGCCGTGGGCCATGCTGCGCGCCAAGAAGGTGGACCTCACCGCGAGCGTCGCCCTGATGACCTTCCAGCGACAAGTCTGGCGCGACGTGGACCTCGCGTTGCATCTCGCGG
>JBBSIT010000430.1:0-4697 GCA_038231995.1 Acetobacterales bacterium
CGGGCTGCTGCGCATCCCGAACCTGGCGCACGGGGCGCTGTTCATGCTGGGCGCCTACCTGGGTGCGACGGCGCTCGGCTACGGCGTGCCGTTCTGGCTGGCGGCGCTGCTGAGCGGCCTCCTGGTCGGCCTGCTGGGCGTCGCGATGGAGCGGGTGCTGCTGCGCCGGCTCGCGGGCAACGAGCAGGGGCAGGTGCTGGTCACGCTCGGCATCGCCTTCATCATCGCGGACCTCTGCCTCGTTGCTTTCGGTGGCGACCCCATGCCGCTCGCGGCGCCGGCCGTGCTCCGCCCGCCGCTGCGGATCGCCGGGTTCGCGTTCCCGACATACCGCCTGGTGGTGCTGGGCATCGCCCTGTGCGCGGTGGTGCTGCTGATCCTGCTCATGGACCGGACGCGGCTCGGCGCCATGATCCGCGCCGGCGTGGACGACCGGCTGATGGCGCGCGCCGTCGGCATCCGCGTCTCGCTGCTGTCCACCGCGGTGTTCTTTCTCGGCGCCGCCCTGGCCGGCTTCGGCGGGGTCATCGGCGGGCCGATCCTGTCGGCCTATCCCGGCCTGGACGCGGACATGCTGCCCTTGGCGCTGATCGTGGTGATCCTGGGCGGCATCGGCAGCCTGCTGGGCGCCTTGGTCGGCAGCTTCATCGTGGGCTTCATCTATAATTTCGGGACCGCCCTGTTCCCCGACTTCGCCTATGTCGTGCTGTTCCTGCCGATGGTGCTCGCCCTGGTGTTCAAGCCCGAAGGCCTGTTCGGGCGGTCCGCCGGATAATGCGCGCCGTGATGACGGGCGCCGGCGTCGCCGTCTTCCTCGCCGTGCTGCCATGGGTGCTCCCGGGCGCTTTCTACGTCGGCATCGCGACCCATGTGCTGGTGTTCGCGACGCTCGCGCTCAGCCTCAACATCCTGATCGGCTATGGCGGGATGAGCTCCCTGGGCCATGCCGTGTATCTTGGCGTGCCCTCCTACGCCTATGCCTGGCTGACGGCCAATGCCGGGTTCGGGGTGGCGTCCGCGGCGATCAGCGCCGTGGCACTCGGCACCGTGCTGGCCGCGTTCTTCGGCGTGCTGGCGCTGCGGGCCTCCGGGCTCGGCTTCCTGATGATCACGCTGGCGTTGGGGCAGATCGTCTGGGGGCTGTCCTATCGCTGGGTCGCGCTGACGGGCGGCGACAACGGCCTGCGCGCGACCCGGCCCGTCATGTTCGGCCTCGATACCTCCGACCCGACGGTGTTCTACTACGTGGGAGCGGCCGTGTTCGCCGCCGTGCTGCTGTGCCTGTGGCAGTTCGCCGGGTCGCCGTTCGTCGCCTGCCTGCGCGGCACGCGGGACCAGCCGCGGCGGATGCGCATGCTGGGGCATAACGTGTGGCTGATCCGGCTGGCGGCGTTCGTGGCGGCCGGGTTCTGGGGCTCGGTGGCGGGCGTCCTCTATGTCTGGGACTACCAGTTCATCAGCCCGCAGACGATGTCGCTGCAGCAATCGGCCGAGGCGCTGCTAATGGTGGTCCTGGGCGGCGCCGGCACGCTCGCGGGCCCCGTGGCGGGCGCCGCGATCATCACGCTCGTGAAAACGGTCGCCAGCTCCTACGTGGACCGCTGGTCCTCGCTGCTGGGATTCGTTTTCATCCTGGTGGTCATGTTCATGCCGCAGGGCCTCGTGCCCGGCTTCCGGCGCATGGCGCGAAGGCGTGCGGCATGACCCCCGTTCCCGCGCTGCAGATCGAGGGCCTGCGCAAGCGGTTCGGCGGCGTGACCGCCACCCGGGACGTCTCGATCACCGTCATGCCCGGCGAGCGGCGGCTGCTGATCGGCCCGAACGGCGCCGGCAAGACGACGCTGTTCAACCTGATCACCGGGGACCTGCGCGCCGACGCCGGGTCGATCCGCCTGTTCGGCAAGGAGCTGCGCCGCGCCTCGACGCAGGAGCGGGTGCGCAGCGGCCTCGCCCGCACCTACCAGATCCTCACCCTGTTCCCGCAGGAGACGCTGCTGCACAACGTCTCCATGGCGCTGATCGGCACCCGGAAGGTCGGCTGGACGCCATGGGGCAGGTTCGACCGCCGGGAGGACCTGCGGGCAGCGAGCCACGCGGCGCTGGAGCGTGTGGGCCTGGCGGGCTTCGGCCGGCGCATCGTCGCCGAGACCTCCTATGGGGAGCGGCGGCGGCTGGAGCTGGCGATGGCGCTGGCCCAGGCGCCGAAGGTGCTGCTGTTGGACGAGCCCCTGGCGGGCCTGTCGGCGCAGGAGCGGGACGCGGTGGCGGCGGTGCTGGACGGCCTGCCGCGGGACGTGACGACCGTGCTGATCGAGCACGACATGGACGTGGCCCTCGCCTTCGCTGAACGCATCACGCTGCTCAACTTCGGCGAGGTGATCCTGGAAGGGACCCGCGCGGAAGTGGTCGCCGATCCCCGCACGCGGGAGGTCTATCTTGGCGAATGACGCGCTGACGCTCCGCAACGTGGACGCCTTTTACGGGGATAGCCACGTGCTGCACCAGGTCGGGTTCGCCTTGCGGGAGCGGAGCCTGCTGGCGCTGCTCGGCCGGAACGGGGCGGGCAAGACGACGTGCCTGGGCGCCGTCATGGGGATGGTGCGCGTGCGGGGCGGCACGATCTCGCTGTTCGGCGAGCGGGTGACGGCGCAATCGCCGGAGGCGATCTCCCGCCGCGGCATCGGCCTGGTGCCGCAGGGGCGGCGGGTGTTCCCGTCGCTGTCGGTGCGGGAGAACCTGGTGGTCGCCGGGCAGCGGGTGCGCGGCGCGGCGTGGACGCTGGAGCGGGTGTTCGACACCTTCCCGCGCCTGCGCGAGCGGCGCGCGCAGCCGGCGGGATTGCTGTCGGGCGGCGAGCAGCAGATGCTGGTGATCGGCCGCGCGCTGATGGGCAATCCCCGGGTGCTGCTGCTGGACGAGCCATCCGAAGGGCTGGCGCCGCAGATGGTGGCCGAGATCGGGCGGGTGATCGCCCGGCTGAAGGACGAAGGGCTGTCGATCGTGCTGGTGGAGCAGAACGTCCGCCTGGCCTTGTCGCTCGCCGACGACGTGGCCGTCGTGAACACCGGGCGCGTCGTACTGCAGGAGAACGCTCAAGTCTTTGCCGATACCGAGGGTGCGATCGACCGCCACCTCGGCGTGTTCTAACCGCCCTCTTGGCGTGTTCTGAAGGAGCTTCCATGCCTGACGAGACCAACCACTACGGCGCGACCGCCGCGCGCACCCATGGCCGCCCGGGCCGGGAGGTCCGCCCGAAGAGCATCACGATCGACATGCACTCGCACGTGATGGTGCCCGAGGCCGCCGCCCTCGTGCAGCCGCATGTGGACCTGACGCTGGTGCCGCTGTGGCATTTCTCGACGCCCAACACGCAGGCGCTGAACCGCAAGCAGGACGCCGACCGCCGGCCGAACATGCTGGAGACGGATGTCCGCCTGGCCGACATGGACGCGGCCGGCATCGACATGCAGGTCATCATGCCGCCGCCGCCGCAATGCACCTACACCGTGCCGCTGGACATCGGCGTGCAGGCCGCCCGCATGGTGAATGACGGCATGGCGGAGTTCGTCTCCCGCCGTCCGGACCGCTTCACAGCACTCGGCACCGTGCCGATGCAGGACGGCCAGGCCGCCGCCGACGAACTGGAGCGCGGCATGCGCGAGCTTGGCCTCAAGGGCGCGCAGGTCCTGACCAACGTCAACGGAAACGAGCTGTCGGACCCGGCCTACGCGCCGTTCTGGGCCCGCGCCGAGGCGCTCGGCGCGGGGGTCCTGCTGCATCCCAACGGCTTCACCGAGGCGCGCCGCATGACGCGCAACTACTTCAACAACGTCATCGGCAACCCGATCGAGACGACGCTCGCGCTGCACTACCTGATCTTCGACGGCGTGCTGGAGCGGCATCCCGCGCTGAAGGTGATCGCGGTGCATGGCGGCGGCTATCTCGCGAGCTACTCCGGGCGCCTCGACCACGCCTGGGGCGCGCGCAGCGACGTGCGCGGGGACCTGCCGCACCCGCCGACCACGTATCTGAAGCGGGTGTTCTTCGATACCGTGGTATTCACGCCGCACCAGCTGCGCGCCCTGATCGACGTGTTCGGGGTGGAGAAGATTCTGATGGGGACGGACTACCCCTACGACATGGCCGAGAGCGACCCGGTGGGCCACCTCGCCTCCGCCGGGCTGGACGAGACGAGCTTCGCCGCCATCGCCGGCGGCAACGCCAAGACGCTGTTCGGTCTCTGATCCCGCGGCGGGCCGGGCGTTCAGGGCGTAACCGGCCCGCAAGCCGTCGCGAACTGAGGGCAGCACAACCCGAAGGTCCGCATCATGAAGCGCCTCCGCCGTTCCGCCTTGGCTGCCGCGCTGACCGCCGCCGTCCTCGTTGCCCCGGCAGCGCAGGCGGCGGGGCCGATCGTCGTGGAGCTGTTCACCTCGCAGTCCTGCTCCTCCTGCCCGCCCGCGGACGCGCTGCTCGCCGAGTTGGAGCGCACGCAGCCGGACCTGCTGCCGCTCGACCTGCACGTGACCTACTGGGACCGCCTGGGCTGGAAGGACCCGTACTCGCTGCAGGCCGCCACCGACCGGCAATACCGCTACGCGGAGCAGCTCGGCGCCAACCAGGTCTATACGCCGCAGCTCGTCGTGGCAGGAAAGCACCAGGCGATCGGCTCCGACCGCTCGGCCGTGCTCGCCGCC